>NZ_JFHJ01000050.1:0-746 GCF_003666285.1 Mesotoga sp. HF07.pep.5.2.highcov
GAGGAGCTCGGTGTTACCGTCAAGAACCACATGTCAGTTCTTGACGAAGAGACCGTGAATATTATCGTCGGTCTCTATGAGGAAGAAAAGAAAGAGACTCTGAGAAAGGCCGAAAAGGCGAAGAGCAAGATTCAGGAAAAAGAGGCAAAAAAACTTGAGAAGAAACTGGTCTCCATTGAGGAGCCGCCAACCGAGAAGAAAATACCGGTTGAACATAAAGCAAGGACAATCAAGCTAAAGAGTAATGAGTTCAAGCTTGATGTACTCGCGAAGAAGATGAACGTTCCGATTTCTAAGGTGATCAAGGATCAGTTTATGAACGGCATAATACTTCGTCCCGGTCAGATACTTTCTCTTGAAGACGCGATGAACATTGCTAAGAACTACGAATGGGAAGTGGAACTGATCCATGAACAGGAGATTAATCCTTTTGATGCTATTGTAAGTGCGTACTCTGATGCTTATAAGGAGAGTTCCAGACTTGTTCAGAGGCCACCGGTTGTGACCGTAATGGGGCACGTCGACCATGGTAAGACCACCCTTCTCGACAGAATAAGGAAGGCAAAAGTTGCTGAAGACGAGATCGGTGGAATTACACAGACGATCGGTGCCTACCAGGTCGAAATAAGAAATAAGAAGATAACATTCATTGACACGCCAGGGCACGAAGCCTTTACCGAAATGAGAGCCAGAGGCGCTCAGGCGACGGATATCGTGGTTCTTGTTGTCGCGGCGGACGATGGAGT
>NZ_JFHJ01000203.1:0-20255 GCF_003666285.1 Mesotoga sp. HF07.pep.5.2.highcov
TCGCAGGAGTTTGCACGAATGCTTGAAAAATGGCAAAATATAGGTGTAAGCAATCTGTCTTTCTTTGTAGGAGGACCTTTAGGTTTCAGTAATGAGGTCCTCTCTAAGGGCTGGCAGAAACTGTCTTTGTCAAGGATGACCTTTACTCACGAAATGGCTGTTCTTATCCTATTGGAGCAGCTTTTTCGGGCATTTGCGATCCTGGGCAACAGACCGTATCATTATTGATCTGGAGGTGCAAATCAGAAGTGGAAGACCCTACTAGTAGCGGGGATCCTGTATCGATTTTATTGAATCTGTTATTGCTTGGCTTTCTTCTTTATCTTTCGGGTGTCTTCTCTGGAACAGAAACTGCTCTTATGTCAATGGGTAAATTAAAACTACGTGATCTTGTCGATAGCAAAGAAAAGCGATTCAGCAAGTCGGTGAAGTTTTTTGTTCAAAACCCGAATTCAGTTCTCACAGCAATTCTGGTAATGAACAATGTTGTCAACATACTGTCTTCGTCACTTGCAACCTTGCTTGCATTGCAGCTTCTTCCAGATAACTCGGCTGGAGTTGCCGCAGCGTTAGTGACGGGCATTATGACCTTTCTCATTCTCATCTTTGGAGAAATCACACCCAAAATCTATGCGCGTGAGAATTCCGAGCGTTTATTCAGAAGAACAATCACCTTTATATCGGCAATCACGATTGTCTTGAAACCAATATTGTGGTTATTATTGCGGATTTCGGGTTTCTTTATAGTAATTATCGGTGGGAAAAAGGCCGAATTCGTACCTTTCATAACTGAAGACGAAATAAAATCTGCAGTAGATGCGGGGCATAAGGAAGGGGTTCTTCAGTCGGAAGAGAGAATGATTATGAAGAGAACTCTGGAGCTGAAAGATATATCGGTGAAAGAGATCATGACGCCCAGAGTCGAAATCGTTGCTCTTGAGGAAGAACAACCGTTGATAGATCTGATGGAACTCGTGCAATCCGAAGGATACTCTAGATATCCGATCTACAGGGAGAATATCGATAGGATTGTGGGTGTTTGCTATGCTAAAGATCTTCTGAACTTCATTCTCGACAGAAAGGACAACGATGTGCTCCAGACGATTCGTGTCGAAGAGATTATGAGGTATCCATATTTTGTTCCTGAGACGAAGAAGGTTGACGATCTTCTTAGAGAGTTCAAAGAGAAGAAGAATCATCTTGCAGTTGTTATAGATGAGTATGGAGGAACTGCTGGTATCATTACCATGGAAGATGTCATCGAAGAGCTTACGGGTGAAATACTGGACGAATATGATGAAGAGTCTGAAGAGATAATGATAGAGAGATTGGGAGAAAGAGAATACATAGTTGATGGAATGACTCCGATAAACGATATTGAGAGAGAACTGGAACAGCCATTTCCTGAAACGGAGTTCGAGACAATTGGCGGTTACCTGCTGGAAGTTCTTGAGAGATTTCCGGAAGTGGGAGAAAAGATTATCGTAGACGGATTCACTTTCGAAATTCTTGCTGCAGGAAAGAACAAAGTTGAGAAAATCAGGCTGATTGTAGACAGGAGGAGCGTTGATGATAGACAGATTGGAGGAGAAGGCACTAATACAGAAAGCTATTGAGGCTAAGGAGCGATCATACTCCCCTTACTCGAAATTTCCCGTTGGTGCGGCTCTACTTACCAAAGAAGGCCGAGTTTTCGTAGGAACCAATGTTGAAAACAGTTCATACGGACTATCTATGTGCGCAGAGAGGTCGGCCATCGTTTCGGCTGTTTCAAATGGGTACAGGAAGTTCAGAAGTATAGCTATAGTAAGTGACAGGAAGGAGCCGACTTCTCCTTGTGGAGCCTGCAGGCAGTTTATGGTGGAATTTGGGAACTTTGAAGTGATATTAGTAGGAGAAGGAAATATTAAGAGAACAACTACATTTGAGTTGCTGCCGATGCATTTTGAGATGGAGAAGTGAAATGGAGCGTTCAGTTGGAGAAGAGAGGATTTTTTCAGGAAGAATTCTGGGGCTTGAAAGACATACAGTCATTTTGCAGGATGGAAGCGTAGCTCTCAGAGAGGTGGTTAGGCATCCCGGGGCCGTCGCGATTGTCGCATTTGTCAGTGAGCAGTTGCTTCTTGTAAGGCAGTTCCGATTTCCGGTTCAGAAGTACATGCTTGAAATACCGGCTGGAAAGCTTGATCCGGGCGAGAGACCTGAAGATTGTGCTAGAAGAGAGTTGCTTGAGGAAACTGGCTACGTACCAAGATTTCTGCACAAATTGATTACAATAGAAACCTCTCCGGGCTTTTCTGATGAGATAATTCACATATATGTTGCTGAAGTAGAGAAGTCTCAGGAGCCTTGCCCCGATGAGGGGGAATTTGTTGAGCCGGTTCTAATTGATTCTAAAGAGGTTTTAGACATGATAATTGGTGGTCAAATTACCGATAGCAAGACAGTTTCTGGTATTTTGCTCGCTTTTGCTGGAAGGGAAAGTGATAAGTATGATTAGAGTTAGATTTGCTCCAAGCCCAACCGGATACCTCCATGTTGGAGGAGCTAGAACTGCGCTGTTTAACTACTTGTTTGCAAGGCACTACGGTGGAAAGCTTGTTCTCCGTGTCGAAGACACCGATATTTCCAGATCCACCAAGGAATTTGAGGATCAGCTAATGGAGTCGCTTCTGTGGCTTGGTATAACATGGGATGAGGGTCCAGATGTCGGTGGCGCTTTTGGCCCCTACAGACAAAGTGAGAGAGGTCCAGTTTACAGGGAAATGATCGGGGATTTGCTCCAAAGGGGACAGGCTTACGAAGTCCATGCTTATCCTGAAGAGATAGAGGAACTGCATGACAAATTGCTATCAGAAGGGAAGGCGCCACACTATGATCAAGAGATGCTTAAGGTCTTCAACACTAACGAAAGAATCTCTGAGTTCGAATCCAAAGGATTGAGACCTGTCGTTTTTTTCAAGATGCCTCGGAAAGAGTACAGGCTCCCAGATTTGATAAAGGGTGAAGTAGTCTTTAAGGAGGGGGCAATTGGAGATTTCGTGATTATGCGCTCCAACGGCCAACCTATCTATAACTTCGCTGTAGTGGCGGACGACATCACAATGGAGATCTCGCACGTGATACGGGGAGACGACCATCTTTCCAATACTCTAAGGCAACTCGCGCTCTATGAAGCCTTTGGAGCTCCAATACCCTCCTTTGCCCATGTTTCGATGATCCTTGGACCTGATGGAAAGAAACTAAGTAAAAGACATGGCGACACCTCGGTTGAGCAGTTCAGGGACAGGGGCTTTTTGCCTGAGGCCTTCTTCAATTTCCTTACACTGCTTGGCTGGTCACACCCGGACGGCAAAGAGATTCTGAATCACGAAGAGATTGTAGAGAGTTTCTCCATTGAAAGGGTCAACACAAGCGCTGCAATATTTGATGAGACGAAAGCCAAGTGGATGAACGGGGTTTACATTCGCGAATCTGATCTTGAAAGGATAACCGATTTGGCAGTCCCCTTCATTATTCAATCGAAATTAATGGATGCAGAAGACGCCGTTGCCAATAGGAAATGGCTGAAAAGAGCCGTTGATTCCGTTCGAAAGGGTGTGGAAACACTCTCCGAAATACCGGATAAGATGAGGCTATATTTCGAAGACCCTCAGGTGACTGTTTTCGCTCCTTCAAACGATGTTGAAAAGGGTGTTTATAAAGCTTTAGAAGCTTTCAAAGATCGAGTTGAGTATCTTGACTCATGGAACAACGATGAAATAATTGGGGCAATAAGAGGCATTCTCAAAGATCTGAAACCGGACAGAAAGGCTTTCTATATGACCCTGAGAAGGATACTCACATCTGTCGAAGAGGGGCCCGAATTAGTAGACATTATTTTTCTCTTGGGAAGGAACAAGACTCTCAACAGACTCCAGCGAGCACTCAACTCTATATAGACAAAGAGGCCAATCAAGGCCTCTTTTTGTTTGTCATGATTCCTTTTCATAAGGTGTACCGGAAGCTGCTGGAGACCGTGTCTTCCCAATGAATCCTCCGACTACTATCAGCGTAACCACAAACGGAAGCATATTGAAAAGAGGTTTTACGCTGGCCGAAACAGAGACTATAGAGCTGCTCTGTAACTGAAGATTCATGCTTCCGCAGCGCCAAAGAGAATTGCGGCCCACATGGCTCCAACGGGATTCCAGTTACCCAGTATCATCGCGGCAAGCGCAATAAACCCTCTTCCGTGAATCATATTTTCGACGAATCTTCCAAGCTCTCCGACTGAAAGAAAGGCTCCGGCTAGGCTTGCAAAAACGCCACTCATAAGAACACCGAAATATCTGATCTTGAAAACGTTTATTCCAAGAGTATCGGCAGCTTCGGGGTTTTCTCCGACAGCTCTCATTCTAAGCCCAAGGGGAGTCTTGTACATCAAGAACCAGCTGGCGATTACCGCGATAATGGCTAGGTAAGTAAAGGGGCTCATAGAACCAAAAATATCTCCGATAAAGGGAATCTCACTTAGCCAGCCAGCATCAAGATATGGCACCCGGCCTATGAAGTCTGTTTGACCCTCGTTACCAAAGATAGGAATCATCAAGAATGAAGTTGTGCCTTGTGCAATTATTACAAGAGCGGTAGCACTTACAATCTGGTTGGCAGACCACCTTATACTTGCCCACGCATGGAACCAAGTAAAGCCAGTACCGATAATTACTGCCATCAGAACCCCGAGCCAGGCATTTCCGGTTATTAGAGTGAAAACTATCGAAGTAAAGGCTCCCATTAGCATGATGCCTTCGAGCGCAATGTTAGTAACTCCCGTGATTTCACTATATGTTCCTCCGAGAGCAGCAAAGATTAAAGGAGTCGCAGAGAGCAGCGTTAGTTTATAGAACAAGGGGTTGACCAGAATTGCAAAGATCGCTTCGATCCAGCTCATATTGCAGTCACTCCTTTCTTTCGCTTCCAGGAAATCAGCGTTGATACTATTCTTTCGGCTGCCACGAGGAATATCACTATACCTTGAATTATCGAAACAATGTCGTTTGGAATCTGAGCTCGAATTTGCATCGCATTTGAACCGGTTCTTAGGGCAGCTATAAGAAGAGCAGCGAAGATTATTCCAATCGGGTTGTTTCTTCCTATAAGCGCAATCGTTATTCCATCAAAGCCTCTTCCTCCAGTGAGTTCTCCAACGAATCGATGAGGCGGAACACCAATAAGATCGACAATTCCTGCCATTCCTGCCAGAGCGCCACTTATCGCCATAGTAAGAATTATGCTCTTCCTGATGCTTATACCTCCATACTCTGCAGCATGAGGGTTGAATCCGACTGCCTTCAGCTTATAGCCTGTTGTAGTCTTTTCAATCAAGATATACATGATTATTGCAACAGCAACAGCAATGAAAATTCCGATGCTGAGTTCAGTCGCTTGAACCTTCAAGATCACAGGAAGTTTCGACGCCTCCGCAATCTCAGGACTCTTTGGAGTTCCGGAGCCCACGGCGAGAGGCCCAGTTACCATATAAGATGCCAAGTTAGAAGCAATCCAGTTCAGCATAATCGTTGAGATTACTTCGTGGGCACCGGTGAAGGCTTTGAGAAATCCGGCAATTGAAGCCCAAAAAGCTCCTGCAAGCATTCCCGCGAGAATAGAAAGAGGGATCGCTATAATTGACGGAATTCCACCGATGTTCATAGCGACCACTGCGCCTATAAGAGCGCCCATTGTCATCTGACCTTCAGCACCTATGTTAAAGACACCTGCTCTGAATCCAAAACCTACGGCGAGACCGGTAAGGATCAGAGGCGTCATCTTCATTATAGTGTCTGCTATAGCTTCCTGGCTGCCAAAGGCTCCATCAAGCATTATCGCGTAAGCTGTTACTGGATTCTTTCCGATCATGATGATAATTATGGAGGCGATTAGGAGAGCTATCAAAACGGAGACGATAGGAACTAGTAAAGCATATATTTTGCCCGTGTTCATGATTCATCACTCCGTGCCCTGACGACTTCGGTCTTCTTATGGCCCGCCATCATAAGGCCAATCTCCTCTCTATTAACTTCATGCGGAGCCACTTCTCCCATTATCTGACCTTCGTAGAAGACAAGTATTCTGTCTGAAAGAGAAAAGATCTCATCGAGTTCCATTGAAATCAATAGCAAAGCGATGCCTTTGTCCCGCATAGATATCAGCGTTTTATGAATGAACTCTATCGCACCAATATCAAGCCCTCTTGTTGGCTGAGAGACTACAACCACTTTGGGTTCAATGGGTACTATGCTGATCTCGCGGCCCACTACAACCTTCTGTTGGTTCCCTCCGGAGAGATTTCCAGTGATCATGTTTATATTCTTTGGCCTTATATCAAAAGTCTCAACAACATCACTTGCGAAGGTCTTGACAGCTTTCAAATTTATGAAGCCCTCTTGGGAAAATGGTTCCTCATCCTGCTTCCCCAGTATGAGGTTATAATAGACGGGATATTGCATTATCATGCCCCTTTTGTGTCGATCTTCAGGGATGTGTGTCATTCCGGCCTCTCTAATCTCAAGAGCTGTATGATTTGTCAGATCTTCTCCATTGAGGAAAATTCTTCCCTTTTCAACCTTTCTAAGTCCAGTAATTGCTTCAACTAGTTCCGTCTGGCCATTTCCCGCGACGCCGGCGATACCTACTATCTCGCCCCGACGAACTACGAAGGACACGCCATTTACGGTGTCGAGATTTCTGTTATCCTTTACGTGGAGATCTTTTATCTCCAAAACGGTCTCCCCTGCCTTTTTCTCTTCTTTTTCAACTCTGAGGAGGACCTCCCTGCCAACCATCATATTGGCGAGTTGTCTTGGATTAGTGTCTTTAGTATTGACTTGACCGGTCACCTTTCCCAATCTCATGACCGTAACTCTGTCAGTAATAGCCATTACCTCATTCAATTTGTGAGTAATGAAGACTATTGTCTTGCCGTTTTCCTTAAGAACACGGAGTATTTTGAAAAGTTCCTCTGTTTCTTGAGGGGTAAGAACCGCAGTTGGTTCATCGAAAATCAAGATCTCTGCACCCCTATAAAGGATCTTAAGGATCTCAACTCTTTGTTGCATGCCAACTGGAATGTCTTCGATATATGCATCGACATCGACGGCCAAGCCGTATTTTTTCGAGAGCTCTATTACTATCTTTCTTGCCCTGCCGGAGTCCATGAATAGCTTCAAGGGTCCTCGCCTAGGTTCAGATCCTAAGACGACATTTTCGGCTACCGTTTGATTGTCTACAAGCATGAAATGCTGGTGAACCATTCCTATTCCCATATCTATGGCATCTTTCGGCCCGTTGATTATCGTCTTTCTACCGTTAATAAAAACCTCCCCTTCATCAGGGGTATAAAGGCCATAAAGCTGGTTCATCAGGGTGGTTTTTCCAGCACCGTTTTCACCGACAAGTGCGTGAATCTCGGCCTTTCTGACTTCAAAATTCACATGATCATTGGCCAAAACAGAAGGGAATTGCTTCACTATGCCTTTCATGGCTACTGCAATACCAGAGAGATCGAGGTTTTCAACGTAATCCAGGTCCACACGCCCACCTCCATCGTACATGATACGAAAGATCGGGAGAGTTTACTCTCCCGATCTTTGATATCACACGGTTGTGTGAAGAGCTTCCATTAAGGAAGGGTTATTTCTGGGACAACGAAAGCGTCAAGTTTTTCCTGAGTATCAGGAACAACTAGCGTTCCGGCTTTTATTAGACCCTTCAGGAACTCGACATGAGAAAGGATAGTCGGTCCTACTATATCCTTGGTATAGGTCATAGGGCTTATGCCCACGCCTTCATCCTTTATACCCAGTGTCTTTGCTCCAGGTTCGAATGTTCCCAGAGCAATACTCATGACGGCCTGATAAGAAGCCATGTCGACTCTCTTAACTGAGCTTGTAAGAACTCTTCCAGGAGCCATGTAATCCTGATCGACATCGACACCAACTGCGAAGAAGCCCTCACCCTTCTCAGCTGCGGCCTCGATGACTCCATTTCCACAGGCCCCTGCGGCATGGAAGACAATATCCGCGCCTTCTGCGAACTGAGCGATGGCAAGGTCCTTTCCCTTCTTCGGATCGTTGAAGTCCATCGTATATCCCTGAAGCATGCTTATGGTCTTTCCATGGAGTTCTTCGTAAACTCTGATTCCAGCTTCATAGCCATAGCGGAACCTTTCGACCGGAGGAATTGGGAGACCACCGACAAAACCTACCATGTTTGTTTTCGTCATCGCTGCAACAACGTAGCCAACTAGGAAAGCCCCTTCCTGTTCTTTGAAAAGATAAGTTGCAACGTTGTTGGGCATGTTCTCGATCGGATCGATGTCGATTCCAATGAAGTAAGTGTCCGGGAACTGAGGAGCAACCTTGTAAAGCGCATCGGCCATCATGAAGCCTACTCCAAAAATAATGTCTGCTTCCTTGGCGGCATTAGACAGATTTGGAATGTAGTCGGCCTGCTCTTTCGACTGGACTACTTCTCTCTCCAGTCCGAGAAAATCAGAGGCCTTTACTATTCCTTCCCACGTGCCGTCGTTAAAAGACTTGTCACCAAGTCCTCCGACGTCTGTAACCATGATTACCTTCATAGCCATTACCGGGAGAGCAAACATTAGAATAAGTGAGAACACCAACAAAAGTCTTAGTTTCATTCAACAACACTCCCTTTCTTATGAGATAGTAAGATCCAAAGAACTGATAATGCAATTATACCCGCAAAAACTGTCAAAAACAAAGCGTTTACTGAGGGATCAATAGATATTCTTAGCATTGGAGATCCGCCTTGAACAAAGAGATTTAGAGTATCGATACCCGACAGAACGATTAAGAAATAAGCCGTGATCACTGCAAGATTGATGAAGGACATAACCGGTTTTCGCACAACGAACAATGTAATTGAGAGCAAGAGAAGAGCCACGACAAGCGATGCAAATTCGGGAACTCTGTAAACCTTAACTGGAACTGAAGAAGGGGCGTCATTCAGAAGAGGGGCCATCTTTTCATGGTAATCATCAAGGGCGACTTCGAGTTCCGGCTTCGACTGAAGCTCCGTTTCCAGTGAATTAGAGAAATCCTCTCTCATTCTACTACCTGCGAAACTAACAATCCTCTCCGAAGTTGCGATTAAAGTTGATAAGGCAGCTTCGTAACCTTTACGATTTCTTTCGCTGTCGCGAATGAAACCTTCTATATCTTTTGTAAGGCCTTCTAATTCAGAGACATAAGTATTCTGATTTTCAATTGACATATATTCACTGAATGCCGGTGCAGCCACTCTAAGCCTTCCGTTTGAGTCGACACTAAAACTCATTTTAGCAGCCGTTGAGAAAGAGTTCATCTTGTTCGGGATGATTACTCTCAAGACTCTCTTAAAGCTATTCAATTCACTTGAAACAAGTGAGTTTAAGTCTCTTGTTTGAAGGCTAATCATCGATTCCGGCGCAAGAAAGACATCATTTTTCAAAGTTGAATAGTAAACGGAATCATAGAATCCTTCAAAGCTGTCCATAAGGAGTTCAGGCTGTTCGTTGAGAAGGTTCATGAATGGCAGTAATGCTATCAAGAAAAGGAGAAGGAGTTTCAGAATAAGTATCCTACTCCTTTTTCTTCTATTGAATGCGGCTGCAACAGTAAGTAAGAACACGAAAGCAAAGGCTGGCAGAGCAACAACTGAATGAAGCGACAAATCAAATATGCCCGTGGTTATCTCTCCGATGAAGAAGATATAAAGCGTTTCCAGGATTATTATTATTCCAATAACATACTTTCTCATAGCAGGAACAACTGTGAATCCTAAAATGGTAATCAGTGCATAGGCCAATACTCTTAACCACCAGAGATCGATACGTTTATCAATACTTGAAACTAGGCTCTTTGAAAGCTCGTTCCTTATTCCTCCCATTATGTTTGCCTGAATCGGAACGATCTTCCTTACCTCGCTTTCGATGTCGCTTTCTATTAGACCCGTAGGAGTAAACTGTTTTATAGATAAAAGCTGGGCTCCCATCTGGATCTTCTCTACTATTTGAGATCTTAATTCTTGATTCTCCTCAAGAACATCCATCAAATCCTGAAAGTAGGAGTCTTCAGGTATGGAACCAATCTCTAATCCCGGGATGTCCTTAACTCTTATCTCAACGGATTCAGGATAAAATGGGGCGTTATCAATCAATCCAATTGATCTAAGAAGCCAAAGTCTGAAAAGTTCTCTTCCCAAAGACATAATTTCTGCATTACCTACCTGTGAAAGATCCATCGCAGTTTGAACTGCTAATCTGTTGACCTCCTCATCGACGAGCGAGCTAATGCTATATTCTTTGTTGCTTATGGTCGAAATTGCTGAATTAAGCGCATCAATTACACTTCTGTTTGAAAGGCTTAGAATTTCTTTTTCTGAATCATATGGTGCATCAGCTTCTAAACTATAGGGAGAAAAGGAATCCGTCACCAGAAGTTCGTCAGGAAATAAATCGGGTTTGGTTTCTATTAGGCCCAGAGAAAAAGCGATCCATTCTTTGTAGACTTCTCCGGCCATTTCACGTACTCTTGAGGAGTATGTATTGAAGACCTCAAGGTAAGCCGGCATTTCATTGAGTGTATGTATTTCAAAAGGCTTTCCAGAAATATCAGTAAGGACCCAGGCGAGAAAGGCACTGTAGGCGATTCTGTCATCGATATCACGAAACTCACTTTCATCGAATGCTTCAATATGCCTGGTAAGAAGTCCGGCAATAGTTGTAGAACTTTCCTTCTTTTCTATGCTCCCGACCATCTGAAGTTTGTAAAGTCTGTAGACAGACAAATAATCGAGATCTTCAATCAGCTTCAGAACTTTTGGAAGACTTGGCTCTTCCTTATTGTAGTCTTCTACGTAGGCCTTGAAATCTTCGATAATAACTTTCTGGCTAAAAGAAAAGGAAAGAATGGCGATCGCCAGAAACACAATGACCGAGAGTAATCTCTTTGGCACTTCACACCTCCAGCCCGATCACTTGTTTAACATATTCTCAATAGCATTGATTATCACATTGAGACCGGTAGTATTTGCGGCCCCGTCAGGTAAAACTATATCACAAAAGTATTTTTGCGGTTCTATGAAACTCTCGAAAGAGGGGGCGACAAATTTTCTGTATTGTTCGATTATGCTCTCTATTGATCTCCCTCGTTCCTTTGTATCCCGTTCAATTCTTCTAATTAGCCTTTCATCAGCCGGTGCATCTATGTAGATCGAAAAATCGAAGAGATCCCTCATTTCTTTCTTGAACATTACCAAAAGTCCTTCGACAATAATCAGCGGTTTAGGTATGAACTTTCTACATATTCCAGACTCACGCCTATAGGTCACCATACTATAGACAGGAACCATAATGCTTTTGTTCTCTTTAACGGATCTCAGATGCTCTTCGAAAAGCTCAAAATCAAAGGCCCTAGGGGAGTCAAAGTTGAATTCTCTTGGATCGGTGCCTGGATCGAGATTCTTATAATAGTCATCCATAGAAAGAACCGCAGCTCGCTCCATGAAATGATTGAAGATCATATTTGTCACCGACGTCTTTCCTGCCCCGCTGCCGCCAATTATTGAAACGAGGATCATTAATGCTTTATTCCTTTCTTTGAAGATCCATAAGTCATGCTAAAAGCAAGTGACCGGAAAGAAGCCGAAATATCTATCTCTTCGTTTATGATCCCCTGAGGTAAAGAAATTCTTATTGGCGCAAAATTTACTATGCCCTTTATACCTGCCTCCGTTAGCAGATCGGCGGTACTTTGCGCCGCGCTTGCCGGAACGGTAATCACACCGATTTCAATATTCCGACTTTTGACTATTTCTTTCAATTTGGCCGTGGACTCAATCGCGAGGTTATTTGGCATGGGCATTCCTATCTTGTTAGGATTGTTGTCGAACAATGCCTTTGCAACGAATCCCGATTTGGAAAGGCCTGGATAGTTGGCCAGCGCCATCCCTAGATTTCCCATTCCAACTATACACGTATTCCACCTCTTTCTGATTCCCAGTATCTCGCTTATGCTGTCAAGAAGAAGCTCGGTGTTGTAACCTACGCCCCTTTTGCCAAACTCGCCAAAATATGAAAGGTCTTTTCTGACTTGACTGGCTTTGATGCCTAGCCTGTCGGCAAAGTCTTTTGAAGATATGCTAGATACCCCAGAGATCACCAGGTTCTCTAGGCATCTGTGAAATATTGCAAGTCTCTTGATCGTGGGCTTGGGAATCTTTCTACTGTCCATTATCTATCTTCCTCCAGGAGTTTCATTGCGAAAATTATATCATGGTTACCGTCGGTTCATCTTTGATTGAGCCACTCAAAAATGTGAGACAGCTACGTGCTATAATTACCTTTAGAATGTTCATAATGTAGACTGGAGCACATTCTATGGAAAAGAGAGTTGTCTTGAAAAGCCAGTTCGTATCAGTACTAATGCTGATCATATCTCTTTTCCTTTTTCTTGAAACTTTGTACATTATTAGATATGTGAAGGAATCGCGGTCAGCTGAATTTGAGGTAACTTTTTATGATAATACTACACCGATCAGGATTCTCCTGGATGATGAAGGATACGTTCTTCAACCTGGGGAGAGTTTGGTGCTAAGTATTGGGCGAAATGACGAAGTGATTGTCGAGCAAGAAGTAGCGGGAAGATACACTGTAAGAGGTGGCGGAAAGATAGTCAATGTGAGTATTCCGCATGTGAAAGTGAGTGTAAAGTGATGGGGAATTATCGAAAGACGGAGATGGTCAATCTCGTAATCTTTGTTTTCGGTTCATATATAGATTACAGATTGCAGGAGGTTCAACCTGTTCTTGAGAAAAGATTTGGGCCAGCAGACTACATTTCAAAGGCTCTGGATTTTGATAGGTACACATCTTATTACAATGATGAAATGGGATATGGCTTGAGGGGAAAATTGATCTCCTTTAAAAGGCTTATTCACCCACAACAGATTTCTCTGATAAAAAGATTGACGAATGCGATAGAAGATCATTTCACGTTGGAGGGCAATCGAAAAGTAAATCTGGATCCGGGTTACATTCATCATGCGCAGTTCGTGCTGGCCTCTACGAAGCACTGGGCAAATCGTGTTTATGTTGGAGACGGCATATATGCAGAAATTACGCTTATGTTTATCGATGGCTCTTTGAAACCTCTTCCATACACTTATCCCAATTACAAAGATCGTGAATACATAGAAGAGCTTATGAAAATCAGGGAGTTGTATCTTCTCAAGAGAAAGGAAAGGCTATGAAGCTCGGAGTTCTTTCTCTGGGATGCTCAAAGAATATCGCTGACATGGACAACTTCGTGGGGATAATGGCTAATAGAGGACACGAGATAGTTGAAGATGCTTCAGTTGCGGATTTGATAATTATAGACACCTGCGGCTTTATTGACGAAGCAAAAAAGGAGAGTGTGGAGGAAATCTTCAAATTCATTTCTCTTAAGCAAGAGAATCCCGGATTGAAGGTAATAGCTGTAGGGTGTCTTGTGCAGCGATATTTTGATGAACTAAAATCGGAAATTGCTGAGATAGATGGACTTATAGGAGTTACAAGTCCATTTACTCTTGCAGATCTAATTGAAAATGGGGAATTCTTCTATTTGAAGGAGCCAGATGGAGTATACGACTATTCCAGTAGAGTGGTCAGCAGTAAGTATTCTGCTTATGTGAAGATAGGAGATGGTTGTAACAGAAACTGCGCCTTTTGTTCTATTCCTAATTTCAAGGGGAAGTCGGTAAGTCGAAATCCAGATAGTATAGTGAAAGAGACACTTTCTCTCATAAGAAAAGGAGTAAAGGAGATCGATCTCGTTTCTCAGGATTGTACACAATATGGAAAAGACTTGAACGAGAAAACGGATCTCAAGAGCCTTCTTGAGAGGCTCAACAATATTGATGGGGATTTCTGGATAAGGGTTCTTTATCTTCATCCTGATCACGTTGACAACGAGCTTGTCGATTCGATTCTCTCACTGTCAAAAGTCGTAGATTATTTTGATATTCCAGTTCAAAGCGGTTCCACAAGGATCTTGAAGAAGATGGGGAGGATAAAGGATTCAGATCGGTTGCGCGAGCTGCTGTTTGGAATAAGACAAAAGGCTCCTCACGCTATTCTGAGAACAACCTTGCTGATTGGTTTTCCCGGTGAAAGTGAAGCAACATTCAATGAAACCCTTGATTTTGTGAGAAGTGTAAAATTCGATAGACTTGGAGGCTTTGTTTATTCCAGCGAAGAAGGGACTCAGGCATTCGGCCTGAAGAGGACGATCGGCAGAAAGGCAGCTAAGGAAATGCTCAATTCGTTGCTTGAAGAACAGGATACAATTTCAGCCGGAAGGCTTTCCCAGTTCAAAGGACAGATAATGACTGTTCTTGTTGAAGAAAGCGGTTCAAGTTATTCGCTTGGAAGAGCCTATAACAGTGCGCCAGACGTCGACGGAGTGGTAGTACTTAAAGGTCATAATGAGGATGGGGTTTTTGTTAAAGCGAGAATTACTGATTCTTATGAACATGACATGGAAGGTGTTATCTTGGATGAACTTGCCTAATATTTTAACTTTATCCAGAATGTTGCTTACTATACCTGCATTGCTGATGCTAATGAGCGGGAGTGTTGTGGGTCACTATTTTTCGTTTATTGTTTTCGTTGTCGCTGCTTTGACAGATTTCTTCGATGGCAGAATAGCGCGAAAACGTGGATTGGTTACGGATTTAGGAAAATTCCTTGACCAGATCTCCGATAAGATACTGGTTACGTCGGTTTTCTTAGGGTTTATGGGGCTATCTAGGATCAGTCTGTGGTTCCTCTTTATCCTCATATTCAGGGATACACTGGTGTCGGGGATTCGAATGGTTGCTTCAAGTAAGGGAAAAGTAATTGCCGCGGACATATTTGGCAAAGCCAAGACCGTGGCGCAAATTTCGCTCTTGATACTTCTTTACTCTAATTTGCTCTGGAAATTTCCCGCTGCGAGTTTGATGGTTTGGTTCGAGATCCTTGTTGCTATCATAACGGCGTTAAGTGGGGGCAATTACCTACTTAAGAATCTTGATATCTTTAAGGGAGGAAAGTAAATTGCGCTCTTTTATTGCAGTTGACACCGGCGAGAGAGTCCCGGCCATGATAGACGGTATATCGGAAAAGCTTAGAAGAATGGGATTCAAAGCATCCTGGGTGCCTGGAGCAAACGCTCATGTCACGCTCGCATTTCTTGACAACATTGAGTTGGAGAAACTTGCTTTGCTCGCGTCGATGCTTTCTCGCAGATTAAGAGGCTTTCCTTCTTTTACTTTGGAGACGGGTAGAATAGGTTATTTCAAGCACAAGGATCTGCCGAAAGTAATCTGGGTTGCAATCGAGCGGAACCAAAATCTTGTCAATCTCCAGAGAGAAACAAGAGTAGTGCTTGAGGCGTTAAGTCTTCCTGTCGACGAGAATTTCAGACCCCATCTAACAGTTGGAAGAATGAAGTTTAGTCCACCCATGTGGCGCAAGTTTCTAAGCACTCTTGAAAATGAGCGCATAATCTTCCCCGTTGGAGAAGTTACAATATTCGAATCTATCCTTTCGAGGGAAGGTGCAACATACAGGAAGGTCTTCACATGCAGTTTTGAAGGAGGACTGATTGAACATGCTGTCTAAGGATAAGAAGAACGCACTTGAAAGGGCAATAAAGGACATTGAAAAACAGTTTGGTAAGGGTTCAGTAATGTTGATGGGTGATAAGGAAGAACACAAAAGCATAGAAGTTATCCCTACTGGATCGCTTGCAGTTGATATCGCTTTGACGGTTGGAGGATACCCGAGAGGTAGAGTTGTTGAGATCTATGGTGCGGAGTCAAGTGGCAAGACGACCATTGCCTTGCATGCTATTGCAGAAGTTCAGAAGCGCGGTGGAATAGCTGCTTTTATCGACGCCGAACATGCGCTGGATATTCACTATGCCCAGAACCTCGGCGTAGATGTTGACAATCTTCTTATTTCTCAGCCAGACTACGGGGAACAGGCCCTCGATATCGTCGATGGTCTTATAAGATCAAATGCCGTTGATCTAATTGTAGTAGATTCTGTCGCTGCCCTGGTCCCTAGAACTGAGATTGAGGGGGCTATGGGTGAACTTCAAGTCGGACTCCAAGCCCGTCTTATGTCTCAGGCATTGAGAAAGATTTCCGGAAATGTTAGTAAGTCCAAATGCATAGTCATTTTCATTAACCAGACGAGAATGAAAATTGGGGTAGTTTACGGGAACCCTGAAACCACCACTGGAGGAGTAGCTCTTAAGTTTTACTCTTCAGTAAGGCTTGAGATAAAAAGAGGGAGCGCGATAAGAGAAGGAAATACGGTCCTTGGAAACGAGACAACGATAAAAGTCGTGAAGAACAAAGTTGCGCCTCCATTCCGAGAAGCGAAGGTTGACATAATCTATGGACAGGGTATTGAACATGCAAACGAGCTCTTCAATCTTGCGCTCTCAGAAAACATGATAGAGAGGAAAGGCGCCTGGTATACCTACATCTCGGAAGATAATAATGAGGTAAGTCTTGGTCAGGGAAAGTCAAACGGTGTGGAATTCATGAAAGAGAATCCCGAATTGATTCTTGAAATAGAAAACAGGCTTAGAGCAAAATACAATTTGCCACTCTTAGAAGCTAAAAAAGAGGAGAAGGAAGAGGAAGGATAGTGCTTTCCGATCCAATGAAGGATGCAGTTAGATACATAAGGTATAGGATGAGATCCAGAAAGGAGATAGAAGACCAACTACTGAAAAAGGGTTATTCTCAGGAAGAAGTCGATGAGGTCATTGAAAAACTTGAAGAGCAAAAGCTAGTAGACGACAGAGTCTTTGCCAGACTCTATGTAAGCGATGGACTGAACGTTCATCATAAGGGCCCATTCAGAATCAGACAGGAGCTTTTCAAACTGGGCATCTTGGAAGAGATTATCTCTGATTCAATTGAGAAGGAATTGGAAAACTGCGACTTGAAAGAGATTGCGAAAATTGCGATTGGTAGTGCAGAAAGGACAGATGCTGATAAAATACGAAGAAAACTTTATAGAAAAGGATTTTCGTCTTCGTTAATAGACGAAGTAATTGACGAAATTGATGAGAAATCATGAAGGGAGGGAGCTGGTTTCCTCGACTGAAATTGAAAGGACCAGCGTTGAGAAACTATGATGTTTTTGATTGGTATAATAGCCGGCCTCGCAGCAGGGATAGCGCTGGCTTATTTTATATTCACCCCCTCTGCCGTGAAGAAGGCGAAGGAGGAGCTGCAACTCCAGCAGAAATCGGCGAAGCAAGATTCAGAGTCGATCATAAAAAGGGCTCAGGAAGAGGCAGATCATCTGAAGAAGAAGGCTCTCATTGAAGGGCGCGAAGAACTCCATCGACTTAGGGAAGAGCAGGAGAAGGACTTCAAGAGAGATCGAGAGGAACTGAAGCAATGGGAAGACAGGATTTCGAGAAGAGAAGACAACATCGACAAAAAGGAAGAAACTATTGAAAAGATGAAAATGCAGCTTGATTTAGAGCGCGCTCAGGTTGAAGAAATGAAAGAAGAAGCTGAAAAGAAGCTCTTCACTTTGGCCGATCTTTCGATGGAGGAAGCGAGGAATATGGTTCTGAAGAGAGCAGAAGAGACATATGAACATGATCTTGCTCAAAAGCTGAAGGAATTGAAAGATCACTATGATGAAGAGGGAACCCGTTACGCAAAATGGGTAATCGTGAATTCAGTGCAGCGTTACGCTGCAGACTACACAGGAGATGTGACAGTAAGCACTGTTAGTCTCCCCTCAGATGAAATGAAAGGTAGGATCATTGGAAGAGAGGGTAGAAATATCAGAGCCTTCGAAAAACTAACGGGTTCAGATCTTGTGATCGATGACACACCTGAGGTCGTAGTCGTATCTTGTTTCAATCCTCTGAGAAGAGCAATAGCCAAGATGACTCTAGATAGACTTGTGGAAGATGGCAGAATTCACCCGGCAAGAATCGAGGAAATGTACGAGAAATCCAAGAAAGAGATTTACAATGAAATAAAGGAAGCCGGCCAGGAAGCGTTAATGAAAGTGGGAATTCCTTCTATGCATCCGGAGCTTGTCAAACTTCTCGGTAGACTGAAGTTCAGGACCAGTTACGGGCAGAACGTCTTGCAGCATTCGATCGAAGTAGCGCATCTGGCGGCGTTGATGGCCTCGGAACTTGGACTGAACGTCGATAAGGTGAAGAGAGGTGCAATTCTTCACGATATCGGGAAAGCGATTGATCACGAAGTTGAAGGATCCCACGCAATAATCGGTGGAGAAATCGCAAAGAGATACGGCGAAAAGAGTCACGTGGTGAATATGATTCAGTACCACCATGGTGAGACAGAAGCTTTAACTCCTGAGGCAGTTCTGGTAGCCGCGGCAGACGCAGTTTCGGCATCCAGGCCCGGAGCAAGAAGAGAGTCGCTAGATATGTACATAAAGAGGCTGGAGAATCTCGAAAATATTGCCACCGGGTTCAAACACATAGAGAAGGCTTACGCTATTCAAGCCGGGAGGGAAATTCGAGTCATCGTTGAACCTGAAAAGGTTGACGATCTTCTTGCTGAAAAGATGGCCATTGATATAGCAAAGAAGATTGAAGAAGAACTGGAATATCCCGGTGTTATAAAGGTTACTGTAATAAGAGAGCGAAGAAGCGTCTCTTATGCTTCCTGAAAGATTGACATAGGAAAAGCAGTGATATAAAATTGAAACCAGGTGCCAACGTAGCTCAACCGGTAGAGCGGCTCATTCGTAATGAGCAGGTTGGGGGTTCAAGTCCCTTCGTTGGCTCCAGATGCGCCCTTTATGGGCGCATTACTATTGGTGGTGGGAAAAATGGATAACTTCGAGTTAGAGGTTCTTCGATTTGTAAAAGATTGGGATCTCGTACGCGAAGGGCAGAGAATTCTTGTTGCCGTTTCCGGTGGAAAGGATTCAATGGCTCTCTTAAATGTTCTGAACAACTTGAAATCAACACTGAAGATAGAGCTTTTCGCGGCTAACCTAAACCATGGCCTTCGCGAAGAGGGACCCCAAGAAGAGGCAAGAATGATTGAGCAGTTCTGTGAAGATCGCTTTATAGATTTTTTCCATGAAAAGCGCGATGTGAGGGAATACATGAGAACGAAGAAGGGAGAATCAATTGAATCGGCTGCAAGGGAAGTAAGATACGGTTTTTTGAGAGACGTGAAGTCTATGATAGGAGCCGACCGCATTGCTCTTGGCCACAATCGAGATGATCTTGTGGAGAATACCTTATTGAGATTGGTGAAGGGGACAGGCATGAAAGGCGTAATTGGGTTGCGCCCATCGAACGGCGATTTGATAAGGCCACTGCTGTTCAGCGATATGCAACGTATTATAGATTATGTTACAATTAACAAGGTTACATTTATGGAGGATGAAACCAACGCTGAGGATGGTTTTGAGCGCAATTTCCTGCGTTTGCGGGTCATACCAGAACTAAGAAAGATAAACCCGGCGCTTAACAAAGCAATTTGGAGGTTCTTTGAAAATATCTATGATGGATACTCGTTAATTGATTCGAGGGTTGAAACGCTAATGTCTAGATTTGGGAAGGCAGATGGGATATATTTCGCTAAGCTCTCTGAACTGAGAGAGATAGAGAAACCTCTCATTCTTGAGCTGGTTAGAAAGATAGTGTCTATGATGAGTTTTGACAACTACCCTCCTTCTCGGGAGCGTGCGTTAGCCTTTTTTGATCTCTTCTCTAAAGACGAAGGTCGGTGGACAGTTGAGTTCAAAGAAAATGTGAAAGCTTCCAGGATTGGCAAATATGTGTTTTTTTACAGAGGAACCCTTGAGTTTCATGGGCATGAAAAAAGTTTTATAGAATCCATTCCTTTTGTCTATGAGGCTGAAGGCTGGCAAATCAAAGTCGAATCCAAGGCGGGAATTTCAAGTGAGAATTACGGTGAATTTGATGGTGCTTTCAAAAGTATATGTTCAGATTCCCGAATTATCTTTCCGTTGAGTATTAGAAGGATGAACGACAAGGATAAGATTATACCCTTTGGAATGAAGAGAGAAAAGAAAGTGGTAGATGTTTTGTCAAACAAAGGTCTTAAGGGCTTCTCGAGTATGATAATGGTTCTTGAAAACGCTTTTGGAGAGATCCTCTGGATTCCGGGTGTTGTCACGAGCGAGT
>NZ_JFHJ01000107.1:0-1999 GCF_003666285.1 Mesotoga sp. HF07.pep.5.2.highcov
TTTATAACTGTTGACATAGTAGAAGCCCATCGTCCAAAACCATGAACCCGTCCTTCGAAGAGCAGTTGCAAGTTGTCAGTTCCAAGTTACAAGCCAGAAGCTGTACAATAACATCTCATCCTGTCATCTGAACTTGTTTCAGCATCTCTATCATAAGAGCCGTTCTTCGTTGTCCGTCCTAAATCATGAACCCGTCCTTCAAAGAGCAGTCTTTCGTTCCAACGCTCCGTGCCCAAGTTCTTCGTTCTTGGAAAGATCTACACCTAGATCCCGAAACAAGTTCGGGATGACAAACTGAGAGATACTCGTGAAGACAGTTGTGAATGACAGCGGTTGCTGATTCTGAAAGCGTAATAATTCGTCATGTTGAAACCAGTTCATGACGAGCTGTGGTGTTTTTGCTTTCCGGTCTTTAACCTACAACTTGCAAATGAGAACTTGCAACTGATCTTTTATCGCACAGCGGATCTTATACTTGCAACGAAGACGGTATTTACGCTTTGGTCAGAAGACTCGACGGTTGCTGCCACCCGTTTGACTCATGAAGACCTTAAGCGAAGTCATTTGCTCTTGAACAAAGCCATTTAATTTGGAACAAAACTAGATACGAGGAAGAGAATGTTTTGAACTTACCGGTTCTTATTCTCGCTGGAATTATCGCAGTTGTATCTATTGAGTTTGGAGTCACATTCGGCACAAATGATGGGCCTTAGACGAGGTGGTGGTAAGGGAATACCAGGGCGCCAAGCTGGACGACCTGAGCGCCTTCAGAGAGAACTCGATAAAGGGCATTCAATATGTGAATATCGAAGAATACGCCTTGAAGATAGGTGGCCTTGCAGAAACCCCTTATTTCATGAACTACATAGAGTTGCAGGAGCTTCAGCATGTAGAAAGGCTCGTAACACTGCATTGTGTGGAGGGATGGACGGCGAAGATGCTATGGGAAGGGATTCCGCTGATGAATTTGATCGAAAAGGCCGACCCGGACGATAGAGCGACAAATGTGATATTCAAGTCAACCGACGGCTACATAACCATTCTGACCCTCGACTATATCAGGGAAAGGAATAGCATACTGGCCGGCAGTTTGAATGGGATCGGGCTGCCGCCGGCTCAGGGCTTTCCCCTCATTGTGGTCGCCGATGACAGATTGGGCTATAAGTGGGCGCGCTGGGTTGAGTAGATCGAACTGTCAGACGACGACAAGTATAGAGGTTACTGGGAAGAATTCGGATACAGCAAAGACGGAAGCCCCGACAAACCGATGCTCGACAGGTAGAACGAGAATTAACCCTGACAGACATCTGTTTCGTTTCAATCTGGCCGGATACATCCGAAGACTCCGAATAGACGATGCTTCTTGACCTGTGAGTCGAGTCTGTTCTCTTTGGAGCAAGAAGTGTCCTTCGAGACAGGATTCGCGGGGATAATTAACCAAGAGATGAAACTAAATCAGATAAGAGACTTAAGTTAAGACGCTGGTTTTCAAGAAATTGCCGCTGGAGGTGAAACTAACGCCGCATCGCTTAGAAACTACACATACGATGTTTTTTAAGAAATCGTCTTCTTTTTTTCACTCACCTTCGGGAATCTTCCACATCGAGCAACCTCTCAACTAAAAAAGCTCTCAACTCGACCGCCTCAAAGAAAAAAGCGCAGCCATCGTGATAGTCACTCCAGCGCGCTTCATCGCAAATCACCCATATACGAAATGAAAAAAAGTCAAAACAAATCAATTCGATTACTCATTCCTTAAAATTATTATACATAAACGAACGCCAAAATCAAAACAGGCAAATTTTATCGGACAATTCAAGCTGAGCTTCCGTGAATTCGCCGGTTATGCGAGACTCAACCTTCGTCCCGCTTTATTCTTCCGCCTCCCCTTCTTCTCATTATTGTGGGCGGTTCTTCCGTTTCCGGCTTAGTCGGGGGCTCTACGGAGCTGACCGGTCTCTGCGCGACCTGTCTTACGTAAGTACCCTTGTCCTCTTCA
>NZ_JFHJ01000345.1:0-734 GCF_003666285.1 Mesotoga sp. HF07.pep.5.2.highcov
GACTGGATGTTTTGCTTCACCTCTTTGAGAGAAAGGTTGTCAATTTTCACAAATGGCGCCAAATAAGTGTCGAAAGAAGAGAAAGCCTGAGCGCCTGCCCATTCATTCTGGAGTATTCCGAGGAAGTTTACCATCTGGTTCACCAGGGTTGATAGGTGTTTTGCCGGTGATGAAGAAACTTTTCCTGTCACCCCGCCCAAGCCTTCTTCTATTAATTGCTTAAGACTCCAGCCAGCGCAGTAGCCCGACAACATTGAAAGATCGTGAATGTGAATGTCTCCCTCACGGTGAGCATTGCCAATCTGAGGATCGTATATTTCTCTCAACCAGTAATTGGCAGTTACCGTTCCACTGTTGTGAAGAATCAGCCCGCCTATTGAGTAGGTCACAGTGGAATTTTCGTGAACTCGCCAGTCAAGCATGTCTAGATAGCTATTAACTGTTTTCGAAAAGTCAAGCATCGAGGAATCGAGTTCTCTCAGTTTTTCACGGTGTCGCCTATAAAGAATGTAAGATTTGGCAACATCTGTGAATCCAAGACTTTCAAGCGTTCTTTCTACGGAGTCTTGAATATCTTCGATGTCGATTAGATTATCCGTGGCTTTAGGCTGAAAATCGGCCACAACCCTCAACGCAACCCGCTCAAGTATGTCTTCGTTATAATGGGTTTCCGTTGCATCGAATGCTTTTTTCATAGCGTTGATTATCTTATCTAGATCGAAGCCTACTATGGC
>NZ_JFHJ01000167.1:0-2907 GCF_003666285.1 Mesotoga sp. HF07.pep.5.2.highcov
ATTCTCGAAAAAGAAGGAGAGGTCGGTGTAGGTCTTAGAAAGGCGAAGCCTCTTTTAGAGGTGAGAGTTCCCTTCAGGCTGGTCCGCTGGGAGATGGACGATATAGAGAGAGGCGCAAAGGATTCCGATCTGGGACCGCTTGAAGAAGCGGCAAAACAGATAGCGCTCTTCGAGGAAAATGTAATCTACAATGGCTATGAAAAGGCGACCGTCAAAGGAATCGTAGAGTCGGTCGAAAACAAACCGATTCCTCTGGGTTCAAAGCCGAACGAAATCATCGAATCACTTTCAAAGGCTGCTCAGGTTTTGAAGGACAATTTCGTGGATGGACCGTTCGCTCTCATCGTCAATCCCGAAACAATGGCGATTCTCAATTCTCATGTTTCCGGATACCCGCTTGTGAAGCGAATCGAGTCCTTCCTCGGCACGGATATTGTTGTAAGCAGAGTTGTGAAGGACGCACTGCTTCTTCCGAAGGATCATGAAGACCTTGAACTGGTTATCGGCGGAGACTTCGAAATAGGTTATCAGAGTCACACTGACAAAGAAGTCGAACTCTTCATATCGGAATCATTCACCTTCAGGGTTCTCGATCCGGCGATCATTGTTAAGTTGACAGTCTAAATAAGTTCTGCATAAAAGGAAAACCGGGAGCAGATGCTCCCGGTTTCTCATATCGCATCAAACTCTTTGAACTCTAATCAAAGTGTCATAACCATTCAAGTTCCACTCTGTCCCAGAGTCGAGACTTTCTTCAAAGACAACGGCATTGGAGAGTGTTTCTTCTTTTATGTATTCTCTGTAAGTATCGATCGCATCGACTACTTCCCTCGGGCCAGAGAAGGAGACATTGATTCTGTCTGTTATCTCAAAATCCGCTTCCTTCCGCATTGTCTGTATCTTTGATACCATCTCTCTTGCGAGTCCTTCTTGAAGAAGCTCTGGAGTGAGCTCGGTGTCAAGTATGACAAAGTTTTCATTGCTCATTTCGAAGGTGAAACCTTCAAGTTCCTGGATTCTTATGTCAAGATCTTCTTCTGTGAGTTCGAAAGTCTTCCCCTCTGCCTCGATTGAGATCTTTCCTTCATGCTTGACCCTGGCAACTACATCGGCCGGCTTCATAGACCTTAGGGCATTTCCGATCGCTTTCAGATCTTTACCGAACTTGGGGCCCATAACCCTGAAGTTCGGCTTTACCTCGTAATTGACGTAGTCTCCGAGCTCTTCAATATACTCGATGTTCTTGACGTTGATCTCTTCTAGAATCAACTCGCGCATCGATTCAACGATCTTCTTTATCCGCCCGTCAACGAGAATCTTCGGAAGAGGCTGTCTGACCTTGATCTGCACCTTGTTTCTGCATGCCCTGCCCAGGGTTACGATATCCATGACGGCAGCCATTCTCTTCTCGAGATCCGGCTCTATCAAGCTCTCGTCGGCAACAGGATAGAACTCAAGATGGACCGATTCCTTCTCTTTATGCGTAAGGTTCCTGAAAATCTCCTCGGCCGTGAAAGGAGCGATTGGAGCCATAAGTTTGGCTACTGTAAGAAGAACTTCGTACAGGGTTAGATAAGCTGCCTTCTTACTGTTGTCCAGTTCGCTCGTCCAATATCTGTCCCGTGTTCTTCTGACATACCAGTTTGAAACCTCTTCAACCACGAAATCTTGAATAGCCCTCACAGATTTCGTCATATCATAATGGTTAAGAAGATCTGTTACCTCTCTCACGAGAGTGTTGAGTCTGGATATTATCCATCTGTCCACTTCTTCCCTTTCGGAAACGGGAAGATCGAATTCCCCCGGGTCGACGTTGTCCACATTTGCATACATTGTAAAGAATGAGAAGACGCTGTGAAGCGTTCCAAAGAACTTGCTGAACGTATCCTTTACGCCCTCTTCGTCGAACTTGGTTGGCACCCACGGTGGCGAGACGGCAAGCAGATACCATCTCAACGTATCGGCTCCATATTTTTCTATAATCTTCCAGGGATCGACCGTATTGCCTTTGGACTTTGACATCTTCTGCCCGTTCTTATCGAGAACGAGATTGTTGACCAGAACGTTCTTGTACGGTGACTGCCCAAAAAGGAAGGTCGAAATCGACATGAGAGAATAGAACCAACCTCTGGTCTGATCAATTCCTTCACAGATGAAGTCGGCCGGGAAAAGATCGCCCATAAAATTGTCTTTGTTTTCAAACGGGTAGTGATGCTGTGCGACTGGCATCGCACCTGAATCAAACCAGCAGTCTATGACTTCCGGGGTTCTCGTCATCCTGCCACCGCATTCACATCTCAGATGAACGTCATCTACGTACGGCCGATGAAGCTCTATATCTTCAGAAATGTCCTCTATTGTTCTCTCGACTAGTTCCTTTCTAGAGCCTACCGCTGTCAGTTTCCCACATTCGTCGCACTTCCATACATTTAGAGGTGTTCCCCAATATCTGTCTCTCGAGAGGGCCCAGTCGACCATGTTCTCGAGCCAGTTTCCAAAGCGCCCCTCCCCAACAAATTTTGGATACCAGTTGACGGAGTTGTTCACTTCTATCATTTTGTCTCTATATTCGGTGGTCTTTATGTACCACGATTTTCTTGCGTAATAGAGAAGCGGAGTGTCGCATCTCCAACAGAATGGATAAGAGTGAGTGAGACGCTCCTTTTTGAACAAGAGATTCCTGTCTTTCAAGTATCGGGTGATCAAAGGATCGGCATCTCTTACAAACATTCCAGCCCATGGAGTAACCTCTTCGGTAATCTTCCCCTCTTTGTCGACAAGCTGAAGTAAGGGAAGACCGAATTTCCTTCCCAGGATGTTGTCATCCTCTCCAAAAGCGGGGGCCATATGGACGATGCCGGAACCATCCTCGAGCGAAACGAAGTCGCCATATACTACGTAGAAGGC
>NZ_JFHJ01000012.1:0-3438 GCF_003666285.1 Mesotoga sp. HF07.pep.5.2.highcov
TCTACACTATGAACACCAATTTGAAAGTATGCTCTATTCTCTTGCACCCGTAATATCTGGAAATTACCATGAAAGACAGAGTTCTTTCGAATATTCTCTGCTGAATAAACAGGCATGAATCATTTGTCAAAAACGAGTTCCCTGAACCAAATATAACTGGTAAGCCCGAAAGTGGGAATTCTGAAAACTGGATATGTGGGAATCGGACCGTCTCCCGCCTGAAGGACATAATCGTCAAGATACTCGATCCTACCGTCCTTAGAGATCAGGAACATGCCGTTCGACAACGGTGTGCTGTAAAGCTCCACTGCCGATTTGTCGGCAATCAGGTGTAACCAGGAGTATTCTTCAAGAGAGTCTGCAGAAGTGATTTCTTCGCCGGAGTAAAGCCATAAGAGCTCAATTTCTGGTTTTGCGGAATACTCGTTCCATGTGACAAGCTCGTTTAAAAGGCTTCTCAGCCTCTTCTCTTCTCTGCTGGTATCTTCGCAATCACCTGTAGCGCATGGAAATCCGCCGTTGAAAACTTCAAGCGGTGTCTTTGAAGTCACGACTACAATGATGGGATTTCCGAGATAATCTCTCATAGAAAAGCTCTTTCCGTGTACGTCTCTGGCTTCGAACAGAGGTGCGATCGAACCCTTTTTCAACAGAGGCCTGTTCTGGGCATCTTCATCGACCTGCTCGAATGTGACTTTTCTGCCATCCCTGCTGATCTCGCTTACTCTGTAGTTCTTGTCGTTGATTCTTATGACGCTGGTCGCTTCGAAAAGCTCGTGATTCTTATGAACCATGTCTATAGTTCCATCTCTGTCTAGATCTATTCCGATGAAGACTTCGTCTATCTTATCGGCCAGGCCATCGGGCGCGGTAGGAAACAGGGCGATTTCGATAAGCTCTCCGTCGACTTCCAGCAAACCTTCTCTTCTACTCATGAGCAAGTAGTCGACTTCGACGCCTTCCTTTTTTGGAAGGATCGCGTGAATTTCAAGATCCTGGGTCATGTAAGATGAATTCCCGTTGGAAAGATATTCGACCCTTAACTGTTGACTGAATTTATAGGCACGGCTTTCATTGATAACGGTCCCTCTATATTGTCCCTTTATCGGAATGTTGTTTAGGAAACAGCCGTCGTAATCGCTGTCGATCCAGAGGATCGGAGGCTCGACGTTCATGATCGCTATGTTGACAGTTGAATCTCCAATTGTGAACTGTCCATAGAAAATACGCTCATCTGCGATTGCGCTGACTCCTTCCGGTGGATAAATACTCATTTCGACATCGCTTCCGCTCGCGATGTATGTCCAGCCCATCCGTTCCGTAAGATAACCGGACAGAGTACCGGAAAAAAGCATCGCCGACGAAATCAACGAAACGACAAGCAATATCGCTACCTTTTTAGCCATACGAATCACCTCCTCAATTCATATGTCAAAGATCAGAGCAAAAACAACTTTCACTCACAGCTTCGGCTTAAAATCATCTTCGATTTGAAAGAAATAGAACATTATTGTGCATTTGTTGCAGCTGGCTACGCCAAATCCTTCGCAGTCAACATCCACGTACTCCCAGCTCCACGGACTTGCGTCAATCGAGTATCTGCATTCTCCGTAAGCGCTTGCAAATACACTCAAAGGGTTGTTGTTTGCGTCGTAATGACGTGCTTCTGTAGAAATACAGCAATATACTGCGTAGGGTACAAATCTCGTATTAATTATCAACTCTTTGCTGTAAGAAAATTCTGAATACAAGAAACAATTGCATTCATACAAATAGCAACCTGGGTCCTCCACTCTTGTGATCACGCCACCAGTCAGTCCAAATGTCAAAATCGACAGGAATACGAAAGAAAAAATCAAAAAACACCTTTTAAACATCAGAGTTCCCTCCTTTCTAGTTAGTTAAGGTACTGAAATAATATCACCATATATGTCATATAGAAAAATAGTAATAAACAAAATCAGATATGCTTAGCGCTAAATATTCGTGAACAGCTGTCCTGTGTTACCTAAATCGAAGATTGTCACAGTAATATTGTAATATTACTGTGATTATTAAGAGAAGTACACGATAGAATGTAGTGTGCGTGACGTGTGTACGTATTGAATCATCAAAAGACATATGAGGCCATATGTAGTTTTCTCCAGAATTTGGTGGTAGCTCCCGGTGATGATAAGTTCTTCCATATTCTGGTTTGCTCTAGACTATTTACTACGGATCACTTCATTTGCCGGTAGTCATCACACGGTATTCTATATGAACAACAATATCATCACGGCATATCGGGCTATTGACAGATAGATTCGAGTAATGTAGAATCTTATCTGTTCGGGGACGTGGTGAAGCTTGGTTATCATGCCGGTCTGTCACACCGGTGGCCGCGAGTTCAAGTCTCGTCGTCCCCGCCAGAGAGAGTCCTGAGGGACTCTCTATTTTTTTTGCATATTGGAAGCTTCAGACAATTCTCACACTCAAGATGACAAGCAAGTTCTTCCGGTCAATATCTACTTAACTTCTTTCAGGTTGAGGACGGTTACAATATCTTCAGAGTGAATGTATTCGATACAGTGTCCTTGTGACTTAAAGATTAATTCCCGTCGGGGCGTTTTGACCATTGTCGTTGCTGTCAAGAATCGAAGCCTTTCAGACTTTTGACTTCTTTGAGCTGGACTTAGGGTGATGAGTGTTTTGTAATAGACTGGTTTCTACCGAGTTCTGGAGGTGTTCATAGTTGCCTGCCTGTGTTAGGGTTCTAGGTATCGATCCAGGTTTTGGAGCGGTTGGATATGGTGTAGTCGAGATGAGATCGTCGCGGATCGATCTCGTTTCATACGGAGCGATCAGAACTGAGCCGCAAGAACCTATACCTGACAGACTTCTAAAGATTCATGATAGGCTTGAAGAACTTCTACTCGAGTTTCGCCCCGATGAATCTGCCGTCGAAGAGCTTTTCTTCTTCAGAAATGTCACGACGGCGATTCAGGTGAGCGAGGCGAGGGGGGTTATACTTCTTGCAATGAGGAGACACGAAGTACCGATATTTGAATATACACCCCATCAAGTAAAACTTGCCGTTACTGGCTACGGAAGAGCCGAAAAGGGGCAGGTTCAGAGGACTTTGAAAACTTTCTTCCGAATGGAAGTTAACCCCAGACCCGATGATGCGGCCGATGCGCTAGCTGTAGCCTGGTGTCACTTGACTTCAAGGAAATTCCCCGGAGGTGTTCGAAAGGCATGAAACTATTCATGAGAAATGTGGGACTCCCTTTATCGAGGCTTCTTTCGAAGGCTTTGAGCATCGACTCATCTTTCGAGTGTGAAGGAATAGAGATTTCCGATATATCTGTGGACTGTAAATCTAAAGAGATCGAGTTAGCTTTCCAATGTGACGTTAGCAGCGAGATAAAGGAGTTTCTTGAATCTGTCTTTTGTGAGAAG
>NZ_JFHJ01000401.1:0-1543 GCF_003666285.1 Mesotoga sp. HF07.pep.5.2.highcov
CTAGACCCTAGACCCAATACCCGCTGTCAATCCAGTCATCTGAACTTGTTTCAACTTCTAAACGCCTTTCGCGAAAACGTCACATCGCGTCATTCTGAACTTGATTCAGAATCACGATGCTCTTTTCAGCGTTCAGCGTGTCTTAGCAAGCGGGAAGTGGCTCTTCTCGGTGAACGGAGAACCGCTCAACGGCTAACCAGTTTCTCTTGCTCTTACAAACCCCCTACCTGCTACCACCGACCACGGTTTTCCGAAATGAATTCGGGATGGCGTAGTAAGGAGTTTGAGATGAACCGTTATTGGGGTAGCGAGTTTGTCAATTTTAGAAGGTTGCATCCCTCGATTTTTAACCTCAACTGGCGAATGACGATCGGGAAATCTTGATTAGCAGATCAGTGCGGGATCTTTGGTGCGGGTTTTGAATGCTCAAAAAGATATTCTGGGCAGATGTCCAGCCCATTACACCATTCTATTGTATCGAAAGCTATTCTGGCCGAGCAGAAGATCTTTGGATCTCTCAGTTCCGCGAATCTGCCCTTGTCAAGGATTCCTTCAAGATCTATTGTCCTTTCTTCTCCATTGTTAAATTCGAGAATGAATTCATATGGCCTGCAATGCTTTATGGACTTCACTCCAATGTTCATGTCAGTACCTCCATCATCTTAGAGGATCTACTTTGAATGGAAGTTCACCATTTGTTACAAGCTTCCAGTTGGCCATTAGCTCTTCAGAATGAAGCTCAACCCATGCCTGGACGAGCCTGAGTTTCTGTTGGGGATCTCACCGCTTAGGATTTCTCCATCAGGAATTGAGACAATCGCATTATCATCCTGATAGTAGACATGTATATGAGGAGGATTGTGTTCACCGGGGGAACAATACATTCTAACTATTATCCCGTAAAACATGCTTATCGTTGGCATCTATTCTTACCTCCTCTCCCATTAGTATTATACTAGATCAAATGAAACGGTCAAGGAATCGAGGTGGTTGCCGCACTACCAAGGATATCGGCAGAAGAAATATCTGAAATGAACATGCCTGGACGCAAGGGCCTCTTCGCTGGGAAAGACACGCTCTTCGCTTCAATCTTGAAAAACCATTGTTAGTTCTTTGGTCCAGGCAGGGAACCCGTCCCTCGTCCTTCGTTGTTTGTTAGAATAATAGAGGCAGGGGATGCAACATAAGTCCAGTCCTTCGAAAGAGCCGCTGTGCGCTTAAGAACAAAAACACGCTGGTCGCCGTAAAGAACCGTCCCTCGTCCTTCAAGATCGTGGACCCGTCCTTCGATTGGATCGGAGAGCAGATCACGAAACAAGTTCGGGATGACAGTATTACTGATTGCGAAAACCTCACATCGCGTCATCTGAACTTGATTCAGAATCACGATGCTCTTTTCAGCGTTCAGTGTGTCTTAGCAAGCGGGAAGCGGCTCTTCTCGACGAACGGAGAACCTTTCAACGGCAAACCTCTTTCTCTTGCTCTTACGAACCCCCTACCTGCTACCATCGACCACGGATCCCGAAACAAGTTCGGGATGACA
>NZ_JFHJ01000501.1:0-15147 GCF_003666285.1 Mesotoga sp. HF07.pep.5.2.highcov
TCATCTATTTCGGACAAGAAAGATGAGATTCAAGGACTTAAGCTGGACGGAGTAATAACCAACAGAAAGTTGATGTATGTCAGTCTGGGCACATTGATAGTTGTTGTCATTGGATTTGCAGTTCATAGCATTGTAGATATCGAAATGTCACTATTTGCGGTTTTGGGAGCTGCATTTCTGCTTTTGTATACCGGAAAGGACTTTGAATCGGTGGCAAATGAAGTCGACTGGAACGCCATTCTCTTCTTCATCGGGCTCTTTTCACTTGCATATTCTCTTGAAAGCACGGGAATAACAAGTGAACTTTCCGATCTTGCGTTAGGTCTTTCCAGCAACCCCGCAGTTCTTTCTATGCTTATACTCTGGGTCAGTGGAATGATCGCAATGGTGACTGGCGCCATTCCCGTGGTCACGATATTCATTCCGATTGTTGCTGAACTCTCTGTTCACTATCCGCTTCAATATGATCTCTGGATTGCACTTGCTTTGGGAGCAAACCTCGGTGGGAATGGAACAGTAACCGGCCATCTTGCAAATGTGATGTGCTTTGAGATGGTCAACAAAGAGTACGGAAATACGCACAGTTTTCTCGATTTCATGAAGATCGGATTCCCCTCTTCCGTTATCTCTCTGGCAATCTCGAGTTTGTTTCTGATTATTAGGCTCGTTATCTTCGGATAACTATGACTGCTAGATAACCATTACTGTCCTTATCAATGTATCGATCAGCCAAAGGAGCAGTGTTACGAAGGCCAGTGAAAGAGAAGTCTTTATAATTCCTTGCCTGTAGAAGTCATTAGCGATGAGCCCCGGAACAATCGTGCCGATTACGGTTGAAAACAGCTCGACTGGAAGATTGGGCATCAGAAAGGTATCCAGAGAGAGTTTGACGAAAACACCTAGAACAATGCCAAGAGCCATCCTCTTTCTGCCGTAGAGAATCAGATATCTCTGGAGAAGATTCAGGATGAGAAATGTAACAAGGCCGACCGCCCAGGTGTATAGAAGCCTCAACGGTTGTTCCATAAAAATGAAAAGATAGACTGGAGTCACAAGTCCACCTGCAGACAATCCCGTCACCCACCAGAATGCAGTACTTATAACTATTCCAATCGAAAACAAAGCCGGACTCATTAAATCTCCTCCAGACCGTTCAGCCAGTTTACCAGGCCGCGAATATTACCGAATCCAAACACAAGCTCGCTTCCGTCTAAAAGCGAATCCAGTTGACTCGGATCATCTAGTTTCTCTACGTTCTTGCTGTTTAAAATCCTTCTTGGAAGGGGTCCTTTAACTATTGTTCTATCGAAACTCCTGATCATCGTTTCGAAAATTGCAGCCCTATCGGGCCTATCATCTCTAGAATTGAAGAACCCGATAATCTCTTTCTCTGGAAAGTCTCGCATCACTTTTTCCAGAAGAAGAGAAGTAGAGTGTAGATCGTTTGCAGCAAAGGCGTTTGCAAGAATGGCATTTCCCATTTTACCTCCGAGCTTCAAGTACCGGAAGGTTCCCACATCGGGCAGAACCTCTTTCATTCCCTCGATAGCCAGCGATCTGTCAAGCCCGAGAAGCTCTGCAGCTTTGATTGTGATCGACAGATTTTCGTCATGGGGTATGAATTTGAACCCAGAGAGGTATTCTGTTGACGTAGCCGCAACAATCAATTTTGTTTCGATTTTCTCGCAGGTCTTCCTAACTTTTTCATAGGCTTCGGGCGACACACTTCCTACGATACAGGCCTTTCCCGGCGCAATTGATAAAGAAAGAACACTGGCCGTTTCTTCTTCAGTGCTTCCTATCTCTTCGATGTGATCTGGGAACGTGTTAGTTATTACCGTGATGTCTGCATCGAGTATTCTTCCGCTTGCCAGCTGCATCTCGGGTTTTATGGCCATGCATTCGACAACGAGTGCGTCACATTTGTCGCGCCGGGATTTTCTGAGCGCGAGAAACTGCTCCTGTATGTTTGCGGGGCCATGGCGAATTATCTCTACGTGTTTCCCCTCTGGAGTAATCCACAGAGGCACAGTCCCTGTGGTCTTTCCAAGAACCCTAAACCCGTTGGCTTTTAGCGCGCCATGGATTAACCGCACGGTTTCACTCTTCCCTCTAGTTCCGTTTACCTGAACGACGAACTTGAGCCGCGCCCTACGCTTTCTAGATATTATGTTTTCAGCCAACAGGGCTGAAAGAAGAATCAAAAGTGCAGTTCCTGCAAGAATTATGTTGTTCATTGATGAATCACCCGTCCCACAACGATACAGAGAACCATCAGGCTCAGAAAGACGATTATTAGAGGCAAAGAGAAACTATCAACAAAAAAGACGCCGCTTTCTCCTGGTTCGGGAAATGGGACTGGATCAATGGGAATTCCGTTATCCAGAGCAAGATCTCTGATATTTAGGAGATGGATCACCGGTACTCCGAGTTCGGCAAACTCAAAGATCAGTCCTCTTTCATCGCCCTCTGGTATCGAACTGAACGCTGTAAGCAAACCGTTATCGAGACTTGTCGCAATAAGTGAATTGCCGAAATTCGGCGCTGCACCACCCACGTTTACGAAAACAGAAGGAAGCCCTTCGGCCTCCTGGATATAGATCTCCAGACGTTTGTCTATGCTTTCTTGAAGAGATTCTTCGTAGATGAAAGTCTTGCCGGAAGACAGAGCGATATCGGTCATTAGTTCGCGCGCGCCCGGAAAAAACATCCCGCTCGCTGTATCGTAGTTGCCTCCAAGTGAGACGGCAACGAGACTATCTCTGAGCAGGCCGACTTCTACGAGGCGATTCAGCATATGGACGAATGTGAACTCCGGGTGAGTTGCACCGTGTTCAGAGGCACCTATCGAGTAGATCACAAACGGTTGGAGCTCCAATGTCTCACAGGCACAAAGCGTCGCAAGTAGAAGAGACGGAAAGGAGCCGCTTGCACCGATAGCTACCGGATCACCTTTCTCAAGATTCAGTTGTTTGAAGAACTTAACCATAAGCGCCGCAAAATCTGGGTTCGTTGAAGTTCTCTTAGCCTGAAGATTGCCGAGAGTAGTTGTAATTTCGGTAAATTCGGGACCTATAAGGCCTGTCAAGTTAGGGTCGACTGAGGGATCGATTTCTATACCAAGTGATTCACGAAATCTGGAAAGTTCTTCTATTGATGAAGCCATTAGGCGAGCCGCGGCAAACTGATCCGCGTAATACGGGGACTCTATTCTTTGTCTTGACTGACCAACCAGAAAAAAACCTAACACCCCGATCATTGCGCCGAGTAGCAACCACTTCAAAGAAATGTTGGCTCGGCTATAAGGGACTGTGAGTAAAACATGAGAGCTCTTCAAAACAACTCCTCAAACATATCGACGAAAATGTCAACTTCCTGTAAGCACTCTGATAATCGCAAGAACCACCCCTGTAATCCCTTCTCCTCCAAGAAGACCAGACGATATGACCAGACCGTTCTCTTTCGACTTCGGATTGAGCTTTACGGAGATAAGACTTATCATGCCTCCCAAAAAAGCGGCAGACGATATCTCCATGGGAAGATACATTCCAATTCCCAGGGTCATCCCGGGGAGTCCAATCAGATAAATCAGTATTCCAATCATAAGACCGAAGAAGAAAGCCGGAGTATTGGGAAGACCACCGACCATTGTGGAAACGGCATACGCTTGTGGTGCGGGAAGCTCCGTTCCTGGGCCCATTGTACCATAGGCCCTGAACATAATAAACAGGACAACAACCGACACAACTGCACCGATTACTCCACCGACCGTCTCGGCTATAATCTGAGCTTTGGGATCAGTTTTCAAGAGGTAGCCGGACTTGAAATCGTTGAGTACATCTCCCGCGAGTCCGCAAGCCACTGCGACAACTCCGGCGACGAGGAAGGCCTCAATGGTGCCGATATCTGACACTACCTTTACCCCTAAGAGAATTATTATTCCGAAGACCTCCATCGGATTGATACCAGACTGCCCAGTAATCGAAGCGGCCATTGCCGTTGTAAGCCAAACTCCAACAATCGTAAGGAGAGATGGAATTAGCGTCATTTCCGTCAATGTTGTCAGAAATACGGCAACCACGGCAAAAAAGATAGGAGCGAGTATCAGTTGCCTTCCTAACCTTCCCTTTTCACGCTTCTGCGATTTCCCATATATCTCCTTTGCTCGAGGGAGGATTCCCTTTATAAGAATTCCCAGTCCAGTTCCAACCATTAGCCCTATTCCTAGGCTGTCTTTGAACGCAGCGGCAGTAGCGACATCTTCAAACCAGCCAAGAGCGACTCCTACGGGGATAATTAAGAAGTAGCTAAGAACCGCTCCGAGAAACCAAACACCGGTAAATAGGGGACCGATTATATAACCAATTCCAACTGCCATGGGCGAGATCCATGTGCCGAAGAAGATGTTTTTCGAATAGAGCCATGCAGAAGACCAGGCAGCCGGGATCCAGCCCAACCCGTCTCTTATAGCGACGAAGACTGCAGCAATTCCCATTGTGGAGAAGAGATACTTTGCTTTCCTTCCTCCCTCGTCACCGGCAACGACCGTTTCATATGATGCCACACCCATGGGAAAAGGCAGCTTCTCTTTCTCCACGAAATGCTGTCGGATAAGCGAAGTGAATACGACACCCAAAACAGTTCCGGATAAGGTGACGATCAACAACGAAAGAAAACCCACTTCAGACGTCTCCTCAAGGATCCAGATTCCGGGAATCGTAAAAGCCAGACCACCAGCTACCATTGCTCCCGACGACATTGCGGTGTGCGTAACGTTTATCTCGTTCAGATTGGTTCTTCCAAGCGCCTTCAATATTGCGAGGGACATTACCGCAACGAATATTGTTGGCCAGGGAAGGGCACCCATCCTCAAGGCGACATACATGGAACTGGTCGTGATTACTACCGAACCAAACCCTCCGATTACAAGGCTTCTAATAGTCAGCTGTTTTGAACTACCCTTTTCCAGCGACAATCCACCGTTTTTCACGCTCTGTCCCTCCTGTAAATCGATATGAGCAACACTCGGTCAAGTCTTCCATTCATATCAAGTCTCTTTACGATATAGATGACGGCTAACCGCGGTTACAGTCCAGAACGATCAGTCGGATCTATTCCAAAGCAATTTGGCCACTCAAACGCAATCCTTCTCAAGATTTCGCTCTGAAATTTAAACCGAGCGTTTTTGTGATCGCTGTGATGTTCGAAAAATATGCGGAATTTCGAAAATAAGTCTCCTCCGGAAATCTCGTAACTCGCTTCATCCCGGATGCTGTCCTCTGCTCTTGTGTAAACGAATCCTTCGATGAGTTTGTATTTTTCTCTTGAAGTTATCCACGGTATGGCCTCAAATTTCTCCGATTTATCGCCACAAAACTAGTCGTAATTAAGTATAAGGGTCTTCGATTCGCATCCACGCGTATTTCGAGACGTCTTCAGTTATCTCTTCTCTTTCAGCTTCACAGTTTGCCAACTCGTCAGGGAAGGAGTCTCCTTCACAGAAGGCGGCAATTCCGGTATCTGTATCGTGATACGCTAACATCGCACTCTAGACGGTCAATCTCCATCAAATTGACTCGCGTATCGATGTCGATCGGTAGTCCCTTCATTGTTGTACTCTTTTCAGTAGACTTCTGTTTTCGAGCAGTTTCTTCGCCCGATACCAGTTTACAACATCCTGGCCTGAGCACGAAAGATGCAATTTTAATCTAGAAATCTTCTGAAATATTTGAACCAGAGTTATTTTCGTAATCTTTTTGCCAGCTTGCCTCCAGTGAACTGAAGAAGCTGGCTGATTGCCACGAGAACGATAACGGCGTAAAGAACCACGTCCCACTGAAACCTGTAGTAACCGTAGTTGATTGCCAGCTGACCCAGCCCACCGGCGCCTACGGCCCCCGCTATTGCCGTGTAGGTGACGAGATTGATCAGCAGTACGGTTACGTTTCCAATTTGATCGGGCAGCGTTTCCGGAATCAAAACCCTTGTGACCATCTGCCATCTATTGAGTCCCATCGAGTTCGATGAATCGATGATTCCAGAGGGAACGCCGTTGAAGGAATTCTCGGAAAGCCTTGCCATGAATGGGATAGCAGCAATCGTCAGATTGAATATTGCTGCGTTCGGCCCGATTATCGTTCCCATGACTCGTTTAGTAACGGGAATCAAAAGCAAAACAAGAATAATGAACGGAATCGATCTAAAAATGTTCACCAAGAGATCTAACAAAGCGTAAAGCCCTTTAAGCCCACGAGACCTCGAACACAGGTACAATCCCACCCCGAGGGGAATGCCAAGAAAAGTAGCGAGAAATCCCGAGAGAAGTAGCATGTAAAGAGTTTCAAGAGTTGCGTTAAAAATCTGAGATAGCATCAGCATACCTCCTCAAGGAAGAATACGGATTCCCTTAGCTTTTCGACGAAGAGATCCTGTTTCTCGCCCTCGACACCGATTATTAGAGTTCCAAAGGGACCGTTCTTGAATTCTTCTATCTTTCCGTAGAGGATATTTATCATCACATCGTTCTCTTTTGCGATTTTCCAGAGAACGGGTTCATGGGTCCGTGTACCCCAGAAAAGAACTCTAAGGATCTTCTTGTTAGCCGAAAGTAAAGTTTTCTCTAGTTCCAGGGGCTTACCGAAGTCACTCACTTCATTGTTTTCTATCTTGACGAAGAACTCATGGGTTGGTCCGAAGAAGTCCAGCTTTCCATTCTGCAGATATGCAACTCTGTCGCAAGTTCTCTTGATAACATCCATATCATGAGTAACAACGATAAAAGTGATGCCGTGTTTTTCATTGAGACTTACGACGAGATCTAGAAGTCTGCCGGTCGTCTTTGGATCGAGAGCCGAGGTGGGCTCATCGAGAAGAATCATCTTTGGATCCATAACGAGAGCGCGAGCGATTGCGGCTCTCTGCTGTTCGCCCCCAGATAACTGCGAAGGATAGGCTCTCAGTCTGTGTTCCAGGCCAAGCTCTGTAGCTATATTCATTACTCTCTCTTCTATCTCTTTCTTTGAGACACCTTGAATCTTCAGAGGAAAGGCAATGTTCTGATATAAAGTCCTGTACCGATAAAGATTGAAGCTCTGAAAGACTACGCCAATCTTCTTTCTTACATTTCGCACTTCGCTCTCTTTGAGTCCAACGATGTCAAGACCGTCGAAGAATATCGAACCGCTATCGACAGGCTGCAGGAGGTTGAGGGTTCGGAGCAGAGAAGTTTTCCCTGCTCCGGACAACCCCACGATTCCCACTATTTCTTCCTCTTCGACCGACAAACTCACATCATCGAGGATCTTTCTCTTTCCCGATTTGTCTTCAAAAGATAGATTTAGCTTTTCGACCCTTAGAATCAAAACACTGCGCCTCAAAAGACCGGTACTACGGCACCATCGTACTTTTCATTAATGAAGTCTCTGACCTTTTCCGTTGTCAGGGCGTCGATTAGTGCCTTCAGCCACGCTTCGTCTTTGTCGACTTCACGAATGGCTATTATGTTTGCATAAGGAGATTCGGCTCCTTCAATGAATTCCGCGTCCGTAACTGCGTTGAGGTTGATAGTAAGGGCGTAGTTCGTGTTGATAACGGCTCCGACAACCGTTTTATCGTCTGTGTAGACTCTGGGAATGAATCCAGCCTCAATCTCTACGAAAGTTAGCTGCTTTGGATTCTCTTTTATATCAAGAACTGTCGACTCCAGCTTCGTAGGATCTTTTAGCTCTATAAGTCCGTTGTTGTGAAGAAGAATAAGTGCGCGGCCTTCATTAGTTGGATCATTCGGAAGGGCGATCTTGTCGCCCGGAGCCAGCTCCGAAAGAGGTTTCTTCAAGAAGAACCCCATCGGTTCGACGTGAATAGCCTTGGCAGAAACCAGTCCCTTTATTCCCCTCTGAGAAGTGAAGGACACAAGGTAAGGAACATGCTGGAAATAATTGGCATCAAGCTCGCCGGTTGAAAGGGCAATGTTCGGAAGCACATAGTCGTTGAACACAACTATCTCGAGATCGAAGCCTTTTTCAGCGAGGTCGGCTTTTATAGCCTCAAGGATCTCCGCATGGGGGACGGGTGAAGCACCTATCCTGATCTTCGTCGTACCGAACGCAAACAACACTCCTAGTAGAACCAGTAACACAAACAGTTTCTTCATACAAATCCCTCCTGAATATAAAAAAAGGGCGTCTCTCTTGAGACGCCCCGCTTCTATTTTCTCAGGTACAGCTAAGCACCCGAAGAAACAAGGGCGTTGCCGTACATCATCATAGCTATTCTGTTTTTTCCTCTGTCGAGATTTATCTCCATAATTCAAACCTCATGAATTGTTTAGCTGATTATAGCCTAATGACTCTTTCCAAAGCAAGTCGTTATTGTAAAGAAATAGATCATTATATTTCTCGAATCAACTAGCCTCGTTATCAGTACAAATCTTCAAGTAGCGCTCTCCATTATCCTTATCCTTATAACTGACTTTCAGAAGCCTGCAACTGGTTGTCTTCGGATCCTTGCATATAAAGAAAGTGAATGAGAGATCCTTAGCTTTCCCCTTCAGTAACTCCATCTTCAATGTTGTAAGAAGACTTTCTAGACGTTTCTCTTCGTTCTGGCCATACATTCTTGCGTTCTCGTCAGTTTTCACCATTTCATTCCATAGATTCTTAGTAATCACAACGGGCAGCTTTATCCCCACTTGCTTTGCAAAAGATGTAACATCGACCGAACCTTCGTTCAAAAACTTAAAAGAACGAGAATCCAGTGATGCCTCTCTGATGCTCATCTATAGCACCTCCATATGAATGTTACTATTACCATAACATTCATGCTGGAGTCTCGCAAAGCCAAACAGAAGATACTGAAGCTCTCTGGAGCTGTTTAGGCCTGTTTATCTGATAATGCCTCCAAAAACCGTTGAACCTGAGCTCTTAATCACCGATTATTTTTATCAGAACTCTCTTTCGCCTTTTGCCATCTAGCTCGTAGTAGAAAACCTGCTCCCATGGCCCAAAGTCAAGCTTTCCATCAGTTACTGCTATGACAACTTCTCTCCCCATTACCGTTCTCTTCAAATGAGCATCTGCATTATCCTCGAATCCGTTGTGCTCGTACTGAGAATATGGTTTTTCCGGGGCGAGTCTTTCGAGCCACCTTTCGAAATCCTGATGGAGTCCCGACTCATTGTCGTTTATAAACACGCTTGCCGTAATATGCATCGCATTTACCAGCACAAGTCCCTCTCGGATCCCGCTTTCCAAAAGCGCGCCTTCCACATCGTCTGTGATATTGATTATCTCTCGTCTCATCTTTGTGTTGAAGAAAAGCTCCTTTCTGTAAGACTTCAATTCTTTCACCTCCCGATTGGTTCAGAACAGATAGGGAATCAAACGCCAGGTCTTTTTGCAGTACTCTCTGTATTCTTCTCCAAATATAATTTTCAGATTCCTCTCCTCTACGGAGATTCTGTAAAGAATTCCGGTTGTTGGAAGGACAAAAGCAAGGATTGAACTCAACGGATAGTTGAAGACCAGAGAAAGCCCCAGAAAACCTACGATCTCGGCTGCATAGGCCGGATGACGAATGACCTTGTAGAACCTGTCGGTTCTCAGTTTCTGATCTGGAAGCGCGCCAACATCAATTGCGAAGGCGGGGCCCAGTTGTCTCACTACGAAGAAACGGATTACGACGGCGAAGATCATCATTCCCACTCCTATCCATCTATGAGGAAGGAAAGTCATGAGAAAGACCTCCTTCGAACGGCCATCGACTGCAATCGCACCAAACATGCCCGAAAGAACAAAGGCAAGCATGATGTATTTTGATCGCTTCTCCTGGAGTCTCTCGCTGATCTTCCTGTTGTGAAGGAAGAAGAGATAGATATCGAATCCAACCCAGAAAAAGAGAACGATGAAGAAAAGCAACTGACCAGACATAATTGGACCTCCAGGCGAAAACAATACTTTTCAATTCTATCATCGGGAGTGACGAAGGAGAGACATTTTTAAGCCTTCGGGGGAAGACCATGTGAGGTTCATCGATTGTGAGTTCGGTAAGATGAAAAAGATGTAGTAAAATCGTAATATAGGTGGTGATTTGATGATTTTTGCAAGAGATGAGAGTGTACTGCTCTTTCGATTCGAAGATGGAGAGGATTTCATAGACGCTTTCGTTCGGACACTTTCCGATAATGGGCTCCATTCGCTTATAATCGTTAGCGGAATCGGTATGTTGAGAGACTTCACGATCGGTTGGTTCAACTCGGTTTCTAAACAATACGAGAAGGAACTTGTCACAGTTCCTCATGAACTTCTCCACATATCGGGTAATGTCTCTCTCAAGGGAGGTAAACCCTTTCCGCATCTTCATGTAACGCTTTCCGGTCCCTCAAGAAATGCAGTTGGAGGTCACCTATTCGGTGGGACCGTATGCAACACGACTGAGCTCTTCGCAATCATGACCGGAACACTGAAACTTTTCAGAGATGCCGGCAGCGAGACATCAAAGCTGGAATTCAGAAAGTGAGCTCGCTGATTTGAGATTCCTCCACTGTTCAGACATTCATCTGGGGAGAAGGCCCATCGGCTCGCCCAACAGCCCCTATTCTTATACAAGATACGAAGACTACTTCGATGCCTTTGAATTTGTGGTTGACTGGGCAGTAGCTCACAAAATCGACGCCTTCTTCATTACCGGTGATCTATTTGACAAGAGAGAAATAAATCCAGACACCCTTGCACGGACACAAAGTATTCTCTTCCGACTTAAAGAGAGTGAAATAAGGGTTCTGGCGATAGAGGGAAACCATGACAAGAGCTTCAACGTTAACGAATCCTGGCTCAGATTTCTTCACGAAACGGCGTACCTTGAATTGCTTTCTCCAGTTCAAGGGGATAACGATATACTCTTTCCCTACGTTGAGATCAGCGGGTTCAAAGTCTATGGTCTCGGGTACCCGGGCTTTTTGGCAGAGGAAATGATTTCGAAAGTCGCGAGTATCTTGAGTGGAAGAAACAACATAGTGCTTGTCCACACTGCGCCCGGTAACGATAGCTTTATTCCAGGGCTAGTTACGCCCGAAGCACTGAATATCCTTCGATCGAAAGTGATCTATGCAGGGGGAGGACATCTTCATTCGCAGCTCGCTTTTCCTGCGGATGATCCGTTCTTCTTTGTCCCCGGATCTCTTGAATACTGGGATGTCTGGGAAAACGATAGAAAAGGCTTCTACGTTTTCGATACGGAGAAAGAGTCAGCCGATTTCCACGACTCACATCGGAGGGAAAGGCAGGAGTTCTCGGTTCAAGTGGACGAAAACGAAAGACTTTCAGATTTCATAGAAAACCATGAAATTCATCAAGGTGCAATAGTTTTGGTGACTGTTTCGGGACGCGGCGATTTCAATGTTGATCAGGGGAGCCTTGAAAGAGAGATAGAGTCTTGCGGGGCCCTCAAGGCATTCGTGAAAGTCAGGAGAACTGATCGCGATATAACTCTGGACGACTATAAATCAATGAGCGCGAGAGACATCGAAAGAGAAGTGATAATGAGTTCAAAAGAGTGGAAGGAGATTGGGGCTAAGGGAGAGGAACTGGTAGCCATAATCGATAAAATGAAACACTTTCAAGAAGAAGGGAGATACGATCTCTTCAAAGACTCTGTCGATTCCTTCCTGGAAAGAATTATCGGTGATGTGCCTTGAGAATAACTTCGATCGATCTCGAGAACTTCCGAAGTCATTCCAGGTATTCCGGAACCTTCGAAAAGGGAATAAACCTGATTCTTGGAAGAAACGGTTCCGGTAAGTCATCTATCATAGAAGCGATAGGACTCGCGCTTTTCGGAGGAGGTTTGCGTGACAGGCAGGAGGACGCCGTTAGATGGAATGAAAGAAGGGCCAGGATCAAGGTAGCCTTTCTTGCAGATGATGGACTCGAATATGTTGTTGAAAAGGTTTTTGGTAATGCATCAAACCACGAGCTTTATCAGGGAGAGCTCCTGGTAGCTCGAGGAAGGGAAAACGTCATAGAGAAGATAAGGACCATCTGCGGTCTCCAGGGTGACATTTCGAGGACCTTTGAAAATGTTATAGTGGCTTTCCAGAACAAGATAGCCGACCAATTTCTCGGCAGCCCCGCAGTCAGAAGGGACTACTTCAACAGGGTCTTCCAGGTTGATCTCTACAGAAAAATATCGACGGACTTCATGAGAAGCTACGTGAGCGATTTAAGAAGCGAAGACGAGTTCCTCCGAAGAGAGATTGCCATTCTTGACAGTCAACTGGAAAGAAAAGAAGAAGTTAAGAAACGGATGGCACAGCTCTTGAAGGACCTTTCGCTTACAAAGAAGGAACTGGATACGCTAAGAGATACTCTTACAAAGATTAGAAGCGAAAAAACCGTTCTTGAAGAAGTCTCCAGAGAACTCGCCTCTCGAAAAAGCAGCCTTGAAAGAGAACTTGTCTCTCTGAAAGACGCTTCGGGCAATCTAAAGAACAATCTGAAACAAAGAGAGAGAGCTGAGAGGGCGAAGGAAATCGTCGACGAATCAAGGGAGGCCCATGATCTATATGAAAAGTTTCTTAGGGAGGAAAACATCCTCAATACTGAAAAGAGGAGATTGGAAGGTCTGGCTGAAGAATCTTCGAGAATCGGCAGGAAGGTCTCAGAATTTGAGATCGAGATCACCCGATTGACGGAGTCGCTTTCGAACAAAAACAACAGACTCAGAGAGATTGATGAGCGTTTTGAAAAGCAGAAGATGGAACGCAGTGGGCTAATTAGAGAGAAAGAAGCCGCCGAGCTAGAGTTGGGAAACAAGAGAAGGGCTTACGAACTCAGTCTTTCGAAGAAGAAAGCTTTCAAAGTGATCTATGAACAATATAGAGAAAATGAGAGACGCATCAATGCGCTTGAGGATCTATGGGCAAGCGTCCAAAATTTGGAGAGCGCCGATGAGCTCAACTTACTTCTGAAAAAGATAGATGAAGAGATAGAGAAGACAAATCGGGAAGTCCTGGTCCTAGAAAGACTGAACGAGGCAAAAACGACAAAATCTGCGCAAAAAAAGGCACTGAAGGAGTATGAGGGTTCCCTTGCCGAAGGTATCTGCCCGTTGTTGAACGAGAAGTGCCGTAACATTGAAAACAGAGAAGACTATGGAGGATACATAGCGGAATTAATTAAAGGACTTGAAGAAGGCGAAAGAGAGCTTTTGAAAGAGATAAAAAAAGTTGGGGATAGTCCATCTAGGCTGAACGAGCTCCTGGGGGAAAAGACTCTGACCCTAAAAGCGATTGAAGAAAGAGCGAAAAAAGAAAGTGAGAAGTCGAGGATTGAAGAAGAGAAGAGCAAACTGATGAAAACTCATAAAAAACTCATTCTAGAGCTTTCATCGATTTCGGGTGTTCCTGCCGAAGTCGAACAAATGAGTGAAGAAATCGAGAAGGAGATCCGTGAAGCTTCGACAGAACTAGAGCTTCAAAATAAGCAGGTCTCTTCGCTTTCCGATCAGATAAAGAGAATCGATTCTCAGATCGAAGAACTGATTATCGGCAGGAAAATACTGGACGAAGAGAAGAAGGAAACCGAAAAAGCCATTACCTCCCGCAGGACTGAGACAGCTGATTTGAGAAGCTCATTAGAAGAATATGCAAAGGAACTCGACAAGCTTCCGGAATTCAACACGCGAATCGAAGAAACGCGAAGAGCAATGGCCTTGAACAAGACCGGTTATGAGAACTACAACAGGTTTGCGACCCTAGCAGGCTATCTTGAAGAGTATGCTTCGCTTTGTAAAAGCTCGCTTGAAAAGTGCAGAAATACGTCTCTTTCGATTTCAAAGATTAGAAAAGAGTATAGCTCCCTCCAGAGGGCCTTCGATTCAGAACGATTCGAGCAGCTTAGAATTGAAGAGAAAGCTGTGGAAGAGAAATACAATCTGAAACGAGATGAGACAGTATCCATCGATCGAGATCTCCTGTCGGCAAAAACCGATCTTAGAAACCTTGCCGACATCGAAAAACAGAAGAAAACAAGGCAAAAAACGATAGAGAAGATAGGCAAAAAGGTCGAACTTGCGGAAAAGATAAGAGAGAATCTCAATCTCACGGGAGAGAGAATCACAGCCGGCTTTCGCGATGCAATCGAAAGGAAGGCTACTTTAGACTACATGAGAATATCCGGTATGGAGGAGACTATAAGATGGAACGAAGACTACGAGGTCTCTGTCAAAGCACCTGAATATGAAGGTGGAAGCGTCAGAAGTTTCTCTAATCTTTCGGGGGGTGAACAGGTTCTCGTCTCACTCTGTTTGCGGGCAGCTATGACCGGCATCCTAAGCGGAGCAAGATTTGCCGTTTTCGACGAGCCGACTTCAAACCTTGACAAAGAGAGGAAAGAGCTTCTTGCCCACTCTCTAAGAGAATTATTCGGGGAGCTAGATCAATCTATAATAGTTACTCATGACGATGTCTTTTCTGAGATGGCGCAAAAAGTTATAAGGCTCGACCCCGCTAATGAATTGGAGACACAGTAAATCGGAGGTGCGTTCTTTGAAGACAATACTGAAAAACATCGACTATCTCGTGACCATGAACGAAAGAAGAGACGAACTTAAAGATGCATTTGTTGTTGTCCAGGACGGTGTTATAACAGATGTGGGAACTGGGATCCCTTCTCCTGGGGATATAGAGATAGACCTTTCCGGTAGAATCATTCTGCCGGGTTTCGTCAACACTCATCATCATTTTTATCAGTCACTCTTTCGCAGTGTGAAGGAAGTCGCATCGGCGAAGTTGTTTGACTGGCTTGTCTTCCTTTATGAGCGGTGGAAGAACCTCGATAATGAAGCGATATACGTGAGCAGTAAAGTGGCGATTTACGAAATGATGATGTCTGGGGTTACAACCACAACCGACATGTTGTACCTTCACCCGAAGGGAAGAAATGAGTTCATCGACAGCGAAATAGAGGCGGCACTTGGTACCGGCGTGAGGTTTCATCCCACGAGAGGTTCGATGTCTCTCTCAAAGAAAGATGGGGGGCTGCCCCCTGACTCGGTCGTCCAGAGCGAAAGAGAGATAATTGAAGATTCAGTTAGGCTTATAGAGAAGTATCACGACAGAGAAAAAAACGCTATGCTCCGGATAGCGCTGGC
>NZ_JFHJ01000040.1:0-1225 GCF_003666285.1 Mesotoga sp. HF07.pep.5.2.highcov
GGCATCGCCATATAATTTGCAAGTGTTGGCCAGTCGGGCAACATGTCGAGCAACAAAAAAGCTCTGTTGGTCAAGTATCCCAGAAAGGCCTACCAAATCATAAGAAATAACAGAGAAAGCGCGGTCGTCCTTTTGCCCGACCTGTATCCCTACAACGTTGGAGTTCCTCACGTGAATTACTCGCAGTTGCGCGATGGTATCATGTACTCATTCGCCGCCATGCTTTCCGAACATGAAAACGAGCTGAGAAGCAGATTCAAAGTGTTCTGCTTCAAACATGATCTCGAGGTCCTTTTACTTGCAGCTATTGATCAACTTCAAGAATACCTTGGCATGAATATCCGCAGAACGTGGTCAGAAGAAGTGGAAGACCAGGACGACAACAGTCCACCCAAAAAAATAATCGAGAGTCTCTTCCGCAAAGCCAAGAAGCGATATGGAGTAGCAACTGCGGCCGAGATACTAAGAAAAGCGTCACTGGAAGACATTCGCGCGAAATGTCCTCAGAGCTTCGCTCCATTTTTAGAATACATAGAGAAGTTAGAACCGTGAATCGATAAGCACTATTGTGCAAATGAGCAAATTCACCTGAAACTATTAATTCATATGCAACTTCACATTACAGCATCGCGACCGAAATCGCTTACCGGGTGACTGGTCGTTCATGCCTGCAAAAGAATCCCAGAATCGTCAGACAGTGTTAGCGCGCCGCCTCAGTGCTTATTTCCGCCTGGCGAAGCCGGAACTGGCCTGCGTCAGCAGACTGACTGATTCTTGCCTCCTGGCGCGAAAGCGCCAGCATCACTTCCCGACGTAGTCGGCCTCACTTCCCCGGATAATCCTCCGGGCATCACTTCCTCGCGCCAGCGAGCCTCACTTCTAAACTGACCGCCGATGATCTTCGGCGCATTGCGACTTTTGCTATGGTCTGTCCCGTTTTACGCGGTATAGACAAAGATTCTGACCAGAAGCTTCGTCAGAATGACCTGAAGGGAGCATGACTGTCATCCCGTGATGCTTTTGCACGGGATCTTATCTCTAGGAGCCGCTGTAGACTTAGAATCAAGTACCTGCTGAGCGCTGTAAGCGAAAATAGGGACTGACCGGATCCTATGGTCTGTCCCGTTTTTCGCGAGGGGCAGGGATCCTGACCAGGAACATTGTCAGGATGACGTGAAGGGTGCCATCCCCTAGGATCTTCTCTGACGAGCGCCTCTTCTGTCAT
>NZ_JFHJ01000121.1:0-1469 GCF_003666285.1 Mesotoga sp. HF07.pep.5.2.highcov
GGAAGAGAGGGATGGCGGATAAGAGCTGGCGACTATCGTATTATCTATGAGATTTGTGAGCAAGATAAGTCAGTTACTATTCTGCATGTTGGACATCGCAGAAATGTATACAAGAATCTTTGAGACAGATTGTTGATGCTTCAATAGAATAAAAGGAATACCATCTTCTTAATAGTCGACTTCTGATTACGCTCCTGCAATTAAGAAAAAGATTGGCTCTCCCGCTCTTTCGAAGAGCGTTTATCATGTTTCTCGAATTCATATCCTGTTCTCTCAACGAAGTACTGCTATAAGCTTTCAAAAATTAAAAAGGAACATTGGGAAGATAGTCAGCCCAATGGATCGTTCAATTGTATCAAAGCAAACATGAGCCGCGCAGAAGACTTTCGGATCACTTAGCTCACAGAATTTCGCTTTGTTGAGTATTCCCTCCCAGTCTGTCGCTCTCTCTTCCCCGTAACTAAACTCAAGTATTATCTGCCCCGTTTTTCGCGTTACAAATCGGGATCCTGACCAGAAGCATTGTCAGGATGACAGGCAGGACTATCATCCCGTAGAGCCTTCCCCAATGAGCCGGCCCATATATGCTTCTGTTTGGATTATGTTAATGGTCCTATTCCGTCATCCCGTAGAGCCTGCCCTGAAATGCTCTTATTCAGGGCCTCTGCACGGGATCTATCACCTAAGATCCGCTTTTCCCTGCACGCTGAACGCTGTAAACGAAAATAGGGACTGACCGGTTCCTGGACGAAGGAACAAGGACGGTTCCTGTTGCTATTCTGAACTCATGGGTTCGTTTCGTATGGGAACGAATCTATGCTAATATAGTTTCAAAGTGAAACGCTAGGAGATGATCTTGTGGATTCGGACGAGTTAGTTCAGTCACTTGAAGAGGTGCAGAAAAGGAAGGAAATGGAGCTTCCGTCGAGACTGAGGCCTTACTTCGACAAAATAGACATGAAGAACAGGGCAGTCCTTGTCTTTGGGCCAAGAGGGGTTGGGAAAACCACTTTCCTTCTGAACAGATTTAGGGAGAGAAAAGTACTCTACGTTTCGGCCGACAATCCTCTCGTTTCTACTAGTGACATATGGAGTATAGCAAAGACGGCCTTCGTAAGGGGTTATGAGGGGATAGTTGTGGATGAAGCTCACTACGCAAAAGATTGGAGCATCCATCTTAAGGCCCTCTACGATTCCTATCCAGGAAAGCTTGTAATAGCTAGCGATAGCAGCAGCCTAGTATTAAGACAGGGGATCGCAGATCTATCAAGAAGATTCTCCAGGGTTCAAATCCCTCTAATGTCTTTGAGAGAATACATATTTCTTAGAGACGGAACACTTTTGCCACAACTAGAACCATTCTCTCCTGAGCCTTCGTCAGTTAAAGAGATAATGAACGGTACAAACGTGCTTGCCACTTTTGAAGAGTATCTTGAGCGGGGATTCAGGCCGTCTTACATGGAATGGGA
>NZ_JFHJ01000624.1:0-6105 GCF_003666285.1 Mesotoga sp. HF07.pep.5.2.highcov
TTTTTGGAGCGCCTCTCTCTCAAGTGCTGTTTTGCTAATTGCGATTGTACTTGGATTGCTTGTTTACAGACCGGAGCTGGAGAATAAAATCGTTTCGAAGGACAGTTTACTGGAAATGGTCAGGGGAGTACTGAAGAGACCATTAACAATGGTTCTAATAGTTGCGATAATAGTATTGCGTAATCCAGGTGCTTACTCGATTCTTGCGATCATTTCTTCCATTTGTTTAGTTACTTCTCTTGCATCGGTCTCCTTTCTTATCTTCAAAGAACTCAGAAGGATAAGAGAGAATGTCCTGGCCATTTTCATTACCGTCGCTTCAATTATCTCGGGATGGCTATTTTCCGATTTTCTCTCCGCTCCATTCTTCAGCGGTAAGTTCCTTCCATCCTTTTGGATCTTCAAAATATCGGAAGGCGATCTCGTCGGCTTCCTAATGGTAACAGTATTGTCGATATGGCTTTTTAGAATGAGGCATAGATTAGACAAGAATACGTAGATTACGATCCCAAACAAAGCCTTAACTATAGAAAACTCAATGCGTAGTACAATCTAAGCGAAATCATTGAAGGGAGTTGAAAACAAATGCAAGTATCACTTGATCAGTTTTTGGGAGCAATCATGTCGAGAGTAGATAATCTGGAGGCAACTATAGACGATTTAAGACTGAGAACAAATATCGCCATGCGTTTGGTTAAGTCTGTTGTTCCGGAACTTACTAGAGACGATGTTGAGAAGGCAGTTAGTGAGGAGCTTGAAATCACAAAGAACGCCGGTATGATGGAAGAAAGCGATGAGATTGAGGAGATTTCTTCAAGATTGACAGACAGCATCTTTGAATGGCTCCAGGGTGATGTAGCTGAACTGAGAGAAAAAATGGATGCATACAGAAAAAAACTACAAGAAGCTATGGAAGCCGAAAAGAACAGAGTAATCGATGTCGCTCCTGCGGGTTTTGTGAATCAGCTTGGCCAGGAAAAGGGTCAGAAAAAGGGGAAGCTCCTGTTTTAGAAGATGAACTGAGGCGCTATGCGCCTCAGTTTCCTATATATCCCTCAATAAGCTTCAAAGTGTTTTCAAGTGCTTTGTAATGTGTCCTTTCATATCCGTGAGACGCTTCTACTCCTGGTCCAATAAGACCGAACCTAACATCGTATCCCGCTCTCAAAGAAGCTTCTACGTCTGAACCGTAGAATGGGTAAATATCAACAGAATAGTCGGCACCAACTCTTTTTGCCGTTTCAATAAGGCTTCTGACAACTGTGCTATCATAAGGGCCTCCCGAATCTTTAGCGCATATTGAAACGACATACTCGTCGGTTCTAAGAGTATCGCCAACCGCACCCATATCGACTGAGATGATTTCTTCGCTGTCATCCGGCATAGCGGCCGATGCGCCGTGACCCACTTCTTCGTAATTTGAGAAGAATAAGTAAGTCTTCCTGGAACAGGTTACCTTGCCTTCCGAAACTCTTCTTGCAAAATCAAGCAGAACGGCAACACTGGCTTTATCGTCGAGGTGTCTTGATTTCACGAAGCCATTCTTTGTCACAGTTGCTCTAGGATCGAAAGAGACAAAATCACCTGCTCGATTCCCAGCTTCTGTAGATCTTCGGCGTTCTTGAGTTCTTCGTCGACACGTATCTCCATGTTTGCGATTTTTCTTTCAAGAGATCTGGCATTTTCGAAGACGTGAACTGAAGGTGAAATTGATTGAATAGTCCCGCTGAAAGTCTTTCCCGTCTTTGAGTGTATGATGCAGTTTTCATTTTCTATGCTGTTCATTGTGAAACCACCGACGTTCGTTATTTCCAGGCGGCCGTTAGGCTTCAAAGACTTCACCATCGCTCCAAGCGTATCGACATGAGCGGCAAGTACTATTGGGTTTCCCCTTCCACCTATTTCAACTACAAGAGCTCCCTTTCTGGTTCTTCGAGGACTGAATCCAAGCCTTTTTAACTCGGAGTCGAGATAACCGATGATTGAATCTGTAAATCCCGATGGACTGGGAATATTGACGAGATCGACAAGCTCTTTCACTATATACAGTTCACTGTAGTTCACAAAGACTCCCTCCGATTTTATCTGAGCATTCCTCTAACTATCATATCGGTTGCCTCTTCTTCAGTTAGTCCCTTGGACATAAGGGTCTCCATCTGTTTGACATTTACTCTCCCTATCGAGGCTTCGTGGGTAAGCTCGGCCTTTTCATTTCTCACGTATAATTCGGGAACTGTTCCAACCTCTACAGAGTCGCCTTTAATTATCTCGTTGCATTCTATGTGTCCCTTTGAATAAGCCGCATTTCCATAAGCTTTATTGATGATCTTCGCCCTACTCCTGTCTGTTGCAAAAACCGTGGTCTTTGCTATTCCCGAAGAGCCTTCGCCATTGAGATACAGCTGCTCGTCTATTTCGAGATAATCGTCTTCCCTCTCGTAAACCTTTGATTCTATGTGAGCCGACGCGTTTTTTTCAAGATCAACGTTCATCTTTACGAAGAGCTTGCCTACCCTGGTCTTAGTTAGATAAAAGAGATTCTGGAAACTCCCGCCTTCTCTAACTACTGTATTATAGGTTGCCTTCACGGTTACTCCACCATCTTTGCTGTGCATGTGAGTGTCTTCATAAAGCATTTCGGAGTACTTCCCCACATCGGTATCCGCGACCATGGAATGAGTGAAGTTTACACCGCTGGGGAAAACACAGTGCGATATGAATTTTGCCTTTGTGTGGTCTCCAAGACGGTTATGAATAAGAACCTCTTGGGTACCTTCCGGTTTGAGATAACCTGTACAGAGATGAATGGGGTTTTCAATAACCGTTCCATCATCAATTTCAAGCCAGATTTCCACTCCGTTGGTTAGTTCGTTTGCTCTTACGTGGACTCCATCAACCGTGTTTCTGCCAATAACCTTATTACCGCTTACAATTATAGACACAATGTCTTTTCTCAAGAAATCTGAAACATTTCCACCGGCTCTCTCGTACTCTTTGGCAATGGCGGTGAATTCTCTTTCGAAGTTTGAGTTAATCATCTATCTGTCCGCCTTCTGTTATAGGTTCATTTATGTGTTGACAGTTATCACATAGCTTTCTGTAGAAATTCACTATTTCCTCAGGCTCTCCGGAAGCCAGAATTCTTCCTCCACAAAGAAGGAAGGCCTCATCGGCCATCCTTGCGATTTCTTCTCTGTGAGTAATGATTATCACTATTGAGCCTTTGTCACTGAGTCTTTCCAGCACTCTTTCTATCATTTCCATTGACATAATATCTATACCGGAATCCGGTTCGTCAAGAATTGTTACCTTTGGACTAATGAGAATTATCGAGGCTAATTCTACTCTCTTCCTCTCCCCGCCGCTAAGGATTCATCGACGAATCTATCCAGATATTCATTATTTAGTCCTACAACTGACAGGGTCTCATTGAGTTCTTCCTTTGAAAGCTTGAGTTTTCCACCCAAAGTCAGATACTCCTTTACTGTTAATCCTTGAAATCTAACCGGTTCCTGCCAGCCAAGAGTAATACCCTTCCTTGCTCTCTCAGATACAGAAAGAAGATCTATCTCTTCTCCATCAAAGACAACATTTCCTTCGTAGTCTCTGTGAGATTCAAGACCCATTAGAACATATGATAATGTTGATTTTCCAACACCATTATTGCCGAGTATCGCGTAGACACGCCCCGATTCAAAGGTGGCCGTAAGGGTGTTTAGAATCTCTCGCTCATCTCGAACCAACTTTATTCCTTTAACTTCTAGCATCCACATACCTCCATTACTATCACCACTATCATAAGTCCGATTAATAAAGTCCGCAATGCCTTGAATATTACCTGTGTAACACCCATGTGACTTTTGGTCCTTACCAGGTTGAATAGAGTTCTTTGAATCTCTCCATTTCATTCAAAACTGTTTCTGCCTTCTTCAGGTTTTCTCCGGCAAACCTTTCTTCTTCAATATTCCTTGAAATTTCCGAGGACTTATCCAGACACCATTCATACACCCCATCGTACAGGTTATTGAACCACTCTCTGGGAACGTACTCTTTTAGCGGAGTTAGCTCACCGATCGCTCCAAGAGGAACAACCTGGTCAGTAGTTCTCATCACGTTCCAGGCGAAAACTTCCTTTTCTGCCAGCTCCAGTATCTTGTCAAGAGCATTTAGACCGTAAGCTAGAAGAAGATTTCTTGCGTACTCTCCATATATGCTGTCATTCCCTTTTAACCATCCTCCAGGATTATAGGCTATCGCTACGTCATAAAGCAGATTCAGATTGTCTTTCTCTGAAACAGGGATCTCTTGTATCTTATGCACAAGATTATTCAAACCAACGGTATCAGTTACGTAAGGTTCGAGCTTCTCGAGTTCAACGGAAATTCTCTCTGATGAGACAATTACTCGAAAGAGCAGACTTGCTGCATTTCTTACAACCTGCAGATCGGGTGATGTCTTTATAGATCGCAAAAGCGCATCAATAGCATCAAGAGTTACTTGATAATCGATCAATAGTTCTGTGTTGACTTCTTTCAAAAGGTTGGAAACATCTGTCGCAGCAAGATCCGGCTTTAGCAGACTTTGCAGTTCTTTGAGATAAGCGTGGTCGATTTCCAGTCCAGGCAGCATTCCGCAAGGTAATACGTCGTTGGTAAGCCAGGAAGAGAAGATGTCTTTTCTCGAAAATATCTCTCCGAAGGCATTGCCAATATTGTTGCCTGACATGTTGAGCTTAAGTCGAAAGTCTTCCTTTCTCTGAGGTGTCAAGTACACGTACCCCAGGTATGCTTCTGCAAGATACTGACTACCGGAAATCTCTCTTGCAGTTGATAGATTTCTCAAGGCCGAGTAAAAACTGTCTGTTGAATCCCTCCTCGCATTAAGAAGAGCCGAAGAAGCAGATCTCAGTTTAGAATTCAGCCCCGACAGGGCAGATTCATATGCTTCTTCACGGTCCTCGGAAGCTATTGATTCGAGCAGTTCGGTCGGTGCGCTTGGATACATCTCCTGAAGAGTTTTTAGCCTTTCAGAGATATACTGTCCTTCTTGAAGATTCGCATACTTATCTTCAACGTTCTCCAGAGCCTCGATTTCTTTTTTGATGCTTTCTATGGAGCTTATCAGCTGTGGCACTTGAGGATTTATGGCCTCAATCCTTCTATAATCTATGTAGCCCTTCGTGAAAAAACCTTCTGAAAAGAAAGTGCGGCTCATCAAGACAGTGGTGGTCAAAGCGAAGATCACCAAAATAAGCGGGACAAGTTTTCCAACATTGAAAGTAATTCTTTTTTCTTCATTAAAATCGGGGCTCATGAGGAAACCAAAGAGAAAGACTGCAAATAAAGCATTGGGCATCAGATGACCCGGGAAAGAGAGTATTGAATGCGCGAAAATTACAAGGAGACCGGCCGTGAGAAAAATGTACTGGACAATCTTATCGATTGAGGGGGTTCGCCTTACAACCCTGATTGTGTACAGAAACATTGAGAGGATAAACCAGGCAACAATAGCCATTCCTACTATTCCCGTTTCACCCAGTTGCTGAAGGTATTCATTATGAGTTCGGATACTGTTCAGGCCAGCAACATACATGTAATCAGGTTCTTCCAGAAGAACCCTTCCCATGTTCTCTGTAGAAAGGTACTTGTAAGAACCAAAACCAGTACCGAAGATAGTCGAGCCTTTCCACTGTTTAATTGCTGCCTTCCACTGAAGAACTCTTACGTCCACTGAGACGTTGTCTTCAGTTGTATAGGTTAGTCTCTCAGAGAAACTGAACCGCCCACCCGTCAGAAAATTGTCTCCAGAATATACAATCATTATAATTATGGCCGCGAATATTAGCAAGATTAGGAACAATTTATTGAAGACTGTGGCAAAGGGCCTCAACCTAAACTTCAGAAGTGAGATTATCAACAAAACCGCTAGAAAGGTAAATGATCCTATTACCGAGTAATATACGGCTCTAGTTTGACCTATCAAGATCACTATCAGGAAAATGGAGAAAACACCCAGGTAAAAAATGTGCCTGAGCTTTTCACGCTTCCACAGAACCCTACTTGAGATAGTAAGAAAGGCAGTGGGGAATAGCAACATTGCCATGAG
>NZ_JFHJ01000654.1:0-8058 GCF_003666285.1 Mesotoga sp. HF07.pep.5.2.highcov
TTACAGGGTCTGGGGTCTCGTGAAGAGAACCGGCAATCAGTTCAGGGTTTCAATGCAACTGAGGAAGTTGTCCGGGCGCTTTGTGAAAGCCTCTCACTCTGTCATCCCGGACTTGATCCGGGATCTTGCTTTTGATCTTATCCAAAGGACTGGACTTATCTTGCATCCCCTGCCTCTCTTATTCTAACAAACAACGAAGAACCAAGGACGGCTCTTCACAGCGATCAGCGGGTTCTCCGCTTTTAAGCGCTCAGCGGCTCTCATAACCGGGATGCTGAAACAAGTTCATGACAGATTGAGACGCTTTCGGAATAAGCATTCTTTGTCATTCCACGGAGCCTGCCCTGAAATGCTCTTGTTCAGGGTCATCCCGAACTTGTTTCTGGATCTGGTTTTGATCTTATCCAAGGACGGCTTTCTCTCAAACACGGCGAGATACGATTTTTGATCTTGATTTTCTAACCTCTATCCTCACACTACTAAACTCTTTGCGCATAACGTTTTCAAAGAACCTCCAAGATCATGCCACCGATGATTGCAATCATCACGCTAGCCAGTGTCCCGATAAGATAGTACTCGGCAAAGTCTTTGTTATCGAAGTTCTTGAATCTTGCCAGAGATTTCGCGGCAATGACAATTGTTATGGAAGCCACGTTTCCCGTGAGGTAAAGTGTTAGAACTAGAAGTCTTTCGAAGATGCCGATCGCTTTTCCCGTTCTCACATTATCTAGAGAGGAGCTGTTTCCAACGATTCTCTCAAGGTAGTCCGGCTGGTTCTTGTATATCAGGTCGAAAAGCTTTCTTATGAATACCGCTCCCGCAAAGAGAACATATAGATAGACAATAAGTACGGAAAGCATTTTACTAACCGGAAGTACGGCTAAATCTAGTCCTGTATGAAAATCTATCCAAACTATAAAGGCAGAAAAGCTTCTGGCTATTGTAAAACTGGAAATCGGAACAAGAAAGACGATCAACATTAGATGAAGAAGTTGGTCAATAATAAACATCGAAAACCTGGTAGCCGGGCCACGTTTACTTTCAATGCTGGACTTGAAGACGTCCAGAAGTATGTGGAACAGTGAAAGGACTACACAATACAGAAGCACATCCATGAGTCCGAAGGGCATCATCAAGACTAAAAGCGTCAAGAAAACAACGATCCAGTGTTTCAGGAAGCCTTTTGCCTGTTGCTCGCTTTTTTCCTTTGCAGTGTTGTCTGTTTGGAACAAGAAATCGGCGAGTACATGAGCCAAGATCGAAAGAGCTAAAGGTATCATGAATCCATTCATATTTGCCTCCATCCAGTTCCAGAAAGATACTCACTAATCATGATAAACACCGGGGTTAAACTTAACCGCTTTATTTAACTGAGATAAAGATAATTAACTTTAGTGTACACATATAAATCTATATAGGTTTATATTTTCAACGAAAGAGAGATCAATCTCGCCAGTTCCTTTTCCGCCACCCTGACCACGTTCCAGCCAGCTTTATCACAATGCTGCTGCACGGCCGGAGCAGTAACTCCCAGAACCCTGGCCGCCTTCTCGTAGGTCCCCTCCCTTTCATATACATGAACGGCCTGCCACTGCTTTTCAGTCCAGCCGCTTTCAATAGTCTCCAGTAGAGAAAGAGACGTGTTCAGTGCAGTGGATAAAAGTTCATCACTGCAAAGAAAGAACGTGTTAGAAACCCTTGATTTCTTTGCCATGTCAAGAGCGTCTCTTGCGCTGAAGAAAACCTCTCCGCTCAAATCCCACGAAGTGCCAGCCTTTTTAAGTTTGTCATCTTCTATTTCGCCGATGCTCATCCCCACCCTAAGGCTAAAGGCCACATAACGTATCTTAACCTTCGCACCAGCGATACGATGACACTTAGATCAGATACTACGCCTTGAATTTCGTCGCCTCTTGACAGTGCGAACGACTTGACGAGATGCTCTCCTGCGAAGGAAGCAAGAGTCTGCTCAATTCTCTCAAATGGAAGCACCTGCTTTCTGGACTGAATAATGTCGGCGGTAATGACCGCATAAAGGCCCATTTATTTCACACTCCATTTATCGAAGAACGGATCCAAACTGATTGTAGCACAGTAGTCTCCAAGACCTGTACAGGAACGCTTCAATTGGGAAACTGGGTTCTCAGAGAAAAACCTGCTACGTAACGCTCACTCATGACTTTTTCGAGATATGGATCAGCAATCTAGAACCACCTAACATGACGACTGACAGACAGTGTATCTGCTGCCCAAAATTGTGAAAGCGTATGACAATCCGTAAAATTCATGCATAGAACCGCGTTGAACAGTTTACTTGAGGTTTCTAGTCTTCCCACCAATTTCATTTAGTGGACACGTAAAAACCTTCGCTCTTGAACTATTCGCGACAGGTACGCTTTCGATTTCTTGACTTCAATAACCCAAAGATCTTTAGTTTCCGAAGAAACGCCCGACCTTTCAAGAGATGTTGAGTATCCGGCGCAGGCCATAGTATCCCCTTCTGAAAAAGCGGAGAGAGTTAGATCGTCACCCGAACCCCCAGAAGTCATGGATATAGGAGAATTTTCTATAGAGAAGATTTACTGTATAATACGCCATATACTGTCAGGCCATTCTGAATGCCTTCTAATTTGGCCAGAAAGGTGTCTCAAATGAAGAAATCACTCAAGTTCTGGGATCTTGTTGCTTTAGAAGTAGGTATGACTATTGGTGCAGGCATATTTGTCTATATGCCGATAGCTTACAAAAGTGCCGGGATTGGGACCATCGTTGCCTTTATCTTTGCCTTTCTTCCTATGGCGATAATAATGATAAACGTCATGTTGCTTGGATCGACACTTCCCACGACCGGTGGAACCTTCAAGTACGGCGCTTTCCTCTTTTCACCCAAAGTTGCATTCCTTGGTCTCTGGGCCTATCTCTTCGGTGCATTTGTGGGACTTTTTCCGTTGAATGCTCTGGCACTGGCATCCTACATGAAAGGAATTTGGAATGGAATTTCTGTCGTACCTGTCGCTTTGATAATTCTCACATTCTTCTATGTAGTCAATCTGCTCGGGCTGAAAACGGCTTCTATAGTAGAGATAGTATTTGTTGCTCTCCTCTTTGTAGCGATTGCCATTTACACCGTTCCGGGCGTTGCAAAAATCGACCCGAGAAACCTTGAAGGACTCTTTTCAACGGGATTGGGTCCAATGATTTACGCTTCTGCGCTCCTTACATTTACTTTCGCCGGTTCAAATGCCGTAATAGAGCTGGGCGGAGAAGTGGAGAATCCCAGAAAAAATCTCCCGCTTTCAGTTATGTTATCTCTTTCAATTGTTCTGATCTGCTATCTTTTGATGGCAATAGTCTCTTTTGGAGTGGGAGAAGAGGTAATGGCTAACGGCACTCTTAATGATGTAGCTTCGAATTACCTTAGCGGATTTCTTTTCTACGTCTTTGCATTCGGCGGTCCGATACTCGCTATCGCCACAACGATAAACGCTACATACATGTGGGGTACTAGATCTTTGCTTGCGCTGTGCAAACTTCGAGTATTCCCCTCGAAACTCGGACTGGTCAACAAGAGAGGAACACCATGGGTTTTGCTGACAATTATTTGGCTTCTCTCTTCCATTATGCTGATTTCAGTCGGCGAATCCGGCCTAAACCTATTTGCAGCCTTCGCTTCGATTGGAGGAATCGCGGTGATTATTCCCACGATGTTTGCGGTTTTCAAACTGAAGAAAAATGAAACGCTTAGAAAAACGGCTCCTGCAATTGTTAAGAAGAAATGGTTCATCTTCATTCCCATTCTCGGTGTGGTGTTTTCAATACTTATTATGCTTATTCTTCTCTACCAGGTCGGAGTGGACTTTAGCACGTCTTTCTTCCTGTTCTTTATCGTCTGGGAAGTAATCGGAATGATATACTTCATCTTCAGACTGAAATACCTGGACCGTACTGAGAAGAATGTATTCTCCAGAAATGACCTTTCGGTCTTTGATGATTGAGCTGTTGGATTTCGCTACCCCAAACTTGATTCGGGATCCGAGCTTCTGAGGAACCGTGGTTGGGGTTAGCGGGTAAGGGGTCGGAAAGAGCAAAAGAACTGATACTTCGTTGAACGGTTCTCAGTTGATCGATAAGAAGAATCGAGATTCTGAATCAAGTTCAGATGAAGGATTGTGATGTCTTCTTGATTGATAGACGCCGTCATCAAAGAAGTGATTTCTCGAGGTAGAGTAATCTTTTGTAAAAAGCACCGGCAAAGATTTCCACCTTTGCCGGTGTTTTTGCGCGTCTTGCTCTGATAGCCGATTCAGTTTCCGCAGTATCTTAACGTTTCCATTATTCTTTCCAGTACAGGCTCGTACTGAGTCCAGAAGCCTGTCTTCGCAGCAAAACCGACTGAAAGACAGTATCCATCGTTTCCCGGTTCGTAGACGTGAGAGTAGATAGATCTCTCAACATTCCATTGCGCAGCCGTAAGCTCTATCCATATTCCCGGCTCCCCGGCGATTAGCCTTTCGAATTCTTCGACAACTTCCATGTTGAGTCTTGTTTCCTCTTCTTCTTTTTCGAGGAACTCCGGTTTCACTTTAGCGATGACGAAGAAGATGTTCTCTGAGCCGGGTTCAGCATCAAACCATCTGCTTACCGGCTTCGAATTCTCATCGCCCTCCAGTTCGAGTCTGTACCCCTCCGAATCATCGAACCAGGAAGAAGGTACTTCATAGCACAGTCCGTCCGAAGAGACTTCTATCCATTCCGCAACAACGGTCTCTTGAACTACCTCTTGAGCATTCTCAGAGGGCACTTCCTCACTTTCGGACTCATTCATGAGCTCTTCCTTTCCTATCCATGGATCGAATGATACATTGTCGCTAACGGGATTTCCTGTTCCCCGGTTGTTCAGAGAAGGATGATGCGGCCCCGATATATCGCCCCACCAGCAATCGACGGCGACGGCTTCAACCGGGCTATCGTTTCTAATACCATAAACGACGTTTCCCTCGAAGACGCAATCAACAAATTCCAGAGGAACTGTCTGCTGAGATGAGATACCCACTCCTGTCGAGTTTTCCAGGAATGATAAGCCGGAGACTTCCAGATGGCCCGAACTACTGCTTACCAGAAGACCATCACCGGCAATTCGAGAGATCACTGAATTTCTTAAGATTAGAGATCCTGAACCTGTCTTGAAGACACCTGCCTTGTCTCCGTAGCCTGCATACATTATTCTGGCCCATTCGAGTTCTGCGCTGCCCTCTTCCTGTATGTAGATCGACCTCCACCAACCGGGTTCAGGAAGCGAGGCATCACCATCATGATTTGCGTCTCCTCCCGTAGAATCGTCGCGCCAGTCGGTAAGTGTTATCGGTGCCTGTTCAGTTCCTAACATCTTAAGACTTCCCGAAATCCTTAGTCCCCTATTGGCGGCAAACTTTAGGACCGTTCCGGGTCTTATCTCGAGAACTGCCCCTTTTGTGAGAGTCAGTTCTCCAGAGATGTAGAATGAATAATCACTACTCAAGCCGAAAACAACATTACTGTTTATCTCGCCTCCATCTACGTACACATCGGTACCGTTTTCTTCAAATGCGGCGAGAGTGTCATCGAAAGAAACGTTTGTAGCCAATCGAACTGCAGCGCCATTTCTAAGGAACACGTTGTTTGACAGCTCCAGATAGGAGTATCCCGAAAGAAGCTTGAGTGCTTCTCCAGAAACATCATGGATATTGGAGTTGGTCAGTGTGAATGATCCCGAACCGGCTCTGACAATACCATTCTGCGAATAGCCGATATCGACGAAGTCCAATTCAGCCGATCCGGATTCTCTAATATTTATAGAGTTCCACCAGCCCTTGACCGGCAAGGTTGCATCTGCATCTCTATTTGAGTCGCCGCCTGCGGAATCATCACGATAATCAGTGAAGAAGACGGGTTCTTCTCCAGTTCCAAGCGCGATGAGCTCCCCATCGACAGTGATCAGAGAGTTTTGAGCCATCTTAACTACAGTTCCCGGCTTGATCTCAAGTCTCGCTCCCACTGAGATTGAGGTGCTGCCGCTGAGAAGTAAGGAGAGGTGCTTAGGGACTCTCCAGACAACACTACCGCTAATAGTTGCCGCTTCTACATAAATGTCTTTGTTGTTTTCAGAGAAGTAGGTTTCGTCATCTAAAATCAGAGAAGCGTTTGCGACTGTCCTTACACCAGTATCATTGGATAGGAAGACGGATTCTTCTACCGAAACCCCGTCCGTCCTGCAGTTCAATCCGGCTTCGGAGTTTTCAGAGAAAGTCGATCTGCCGATCTTCACTCCTCCGGCAGCATTATCTGCTCTGAAGCCATCCCCTGCAACCTTCTCAATTACCGTATCTGTCATCGAAACCGCGCCAGTACTGCTCTTTAGAACCCCAGATCGATCACCGTATCCGGCGAATCGAATCACACAATGTTCGAAAGTCGCCGTGCCGTCAGTCATAATACCTATCGATCTCCACCAGCCAGGAGCGGGGGTAGTTTCTCCACCATCTCTGTTCGCGTCTCCACCAACAAGATCATCCCTCAAGTCGGTGAAGTAGATTGGCAAATCCGCTTCTCCCAATGCCTGGAGACTTCCGTAAACAAGGATTCTGTTGTTCTGTCTGAATTTGATCACAGTTCCCGGAAGAATACTTAGCGAGGCACCGGCCGAGATGCTCACATCGCCTGTTATTACCATGGAGTAATCGCCATCCGATCCCCACGAAACTGTACCGGTTATGGCGCCACCGTCCAATTGAATATCAGTGGAGTTGCCTTCGAACCTTGTTGTTACATCGGCAAATGAAGCGTTTATGCCCAACCTGACTCCAATTGTGTTGTAAGAATACTCGTTCTGAAAGTGCTCAAAGGACGAATAACCCGAAGATAGGCGTAGACCATCTCCAGAAGTGTGCGACAGAACAGAATTCGATATTCTTAGAGAGCCTGCACCGCTCTTCAATATCGCAGCCCCGTCGGAACGACCGGCATATGCAATTGTGCACCAGTCGAAAATGGCCTTACCTTCATTACGTATGTTGATAGACCTCCACCAGCCCGCTTCTGGCAAAGAACCATCACCCGACAACGCCCCTCCAACCGAGTTGTCACGAGTCTCAGTGAAAAAGATCGGGTTATCCTCGGTTCCGCTCGCCATTAGTTCTCCATCTACTGCAAGGAATGCGTTCTGAGCTATCTTGATTACGCTGCCAGGCCTAATGGTAAGGCTTGCCCCCGATGCAACCGAAACACTGCCGTTCATCAATATGGATATATTACTGGGTGCCCCCCACGTTACTCTGCCTGAAATTGCGGCAGGATCGATCTGTATTGCAATATCGTTCCCATCAAAATAGGTCTGTTCATCAACCTCGACCGAACAGCCCGCCGGGAGTCTTATCCCAATTCCGTTGGAAGATATGGTCAGCGCCTCAATGTGGACGCCGTCGGTTTTGTAGTACAGTCCAGCACCGGTATTATAAGATAGTGTCGAATACTTCACTTCCGCACTTCCTGCGGAATTGTCAATCCTCAATCCGTCACCGGTAACGTCGTGAATCGTGCTGTTGAGAATAGAAAAGGTGCCAGTGCTGCTCTTTATCACTCCTGCCATGTCACTTACTCCAAGATACCCGATTGTACAATGCTCAAAGTTCGCGGTACCTTCTGTAAGCAGGCTTATGCTGCGCCACCAGCCGCTTGCAGGAACGGTGGCTTCGCCGTCTCTGTTTGCGTCCCCTCCGACAAGATCATTTCGAAAGTCTGTGAAGTATATGGGGGCGCTTTCTTGACCGGCTGCCTCAAGATGACCGTAGACGAGGATTCTGTTGTTCTGCCTAAGCTTGATTACAGTTCCGGGCATGACTTTCAGTGAAGCTCCCGCAGCGACAACTACGTCGCCGCCCGTTACCATTGAATACTCGCTGCTTGCACCCCATACCACACTGGAGCTAATCGTCCCGCCGTCAAGATGAACATCGAGATCGTTACTTTCAAAACGGGAAGTGAAATCAGAGAAAGATGAATTTATTCCCAATCGAATACCAA
>NZ_JFHJ01000518.1:0-1648 GCF_003666285.1 Mesotoga sp. HF07.pep.5.2.highcov
ATGCGATCAGGTCGGCCCGGTGATTGAGGTGAAGAGCTGTCCGACACAGGAGGATCTGGAGAACTGTGTCGAACTTGGTTTGAACATGGCTTCCGCAATAAAGAAATAGATCGAGTGGATTTGCAATTATCAGTTAACCGGCTCAGGATATCTCACGGTCAATCTCATTTTGCTACACAAGACGATCCTTTTTAGTGAAGAATATTCATCGAAGTCGACGATAACATTCAGTTTGGAGCCTCCTGAATTGCAGAGGCTCTTTCTTTTCTTCTGAGCTGCTACTGCCATTTGTCGCGTTTTTGACCCAAACCGAGATATTTTCCCTTCGGTCTTCACATTTATTGCTCTGAAGTTCTTTGGTTATAGATCACAATTGAAGCCGGACGGTCGAAAATCTAGATTTAAGAAGTCGAATCTTTTGAGGAGAATTTCTCGGATCTTCTTTTAATCTCTATCCCTGGAAACAATGGCAATACCGGTCGGGCTCATTTGGCATTCAAATCTCCAGATGATGTACTGCTTACAGACTAACTCAAATGAACTCGCCGCTTCCCGTTATAAGGAATTTAGCAGCAGAAACTATTACGGATAATTATCTCCTTGTAAGCTTCTACTCAAAGATGAATAATGATAGCCACGAAGTTGGCTGTCTGTTTAATCTCTCTTTAATTGGATGCGGGTTAGACTAAGATGATCGATAAAGTAGAGGGAGGTTGTGAATTATGAAAAAGCTTTCATTGTCCATCATACTATTGATTACACTTTTCTTTGCCGGGTGCATGGAGTTCCCTTCACAGGAACCTGACAGAGGTACAGTAAGAGTTTTTCTTACCGATGCGGTAATTCCCGTAGAGGACATCGATTCCTTGATGGTGAGGATCGATAGTATCTCGCTTTACGGAGATGAAGATCAACCGGTCGTTATTTCAGATACACCTTTCGAAGTGGATATAGTCACTCTGGTCGGAGCAACTTACGAATTGCCCAATACGAGTGGTGTTTCAGGCATCTACAACCAGTTAAGAATGGAGGTCGGAGCCGCGACCCTGACTGCCAATGGTGAGATCTTCCCTGTTACTGTCAACTCAGGGTCGCTAAAGATAAACGATCTCGATTTGACGATCGACGAGAACGTAACTACAACAATTGTGCTTGATTTCGACTTATCTAAGTCCCTGATCATAAATGGACGTTGGGAAGATCTCAAGATTGAAGAGGACAATGGAGGTTTCAATTCTCGCAAAGACAAGGTCCATATGACTCCTGTCTTACATGTGCGCCACGGTAGCCTTTTTGACGTTACCGGAGTTGCCTCTTCAAGCATTTACCCTCTTCTTGTAGCGCTCTTTCCTGAGAGTGGAGGCGAGGCACTTACAACGTTTACCCATGAGGACAATCCAATCTGGGATCAGGGAGAATTTAGATTCTGCAAAGTCGTTTCGGGGGATTACAGGATAGAGTTCTTCGACAATTACACAGATGAAGGTTTTTCGATTGACGAGAGCGAATCCAGATATCAGCCTTTGTTTGTGACAGTTGTGGACAGAGACGTAGATCTTGGTACAATTGTTCTTGTGGAGAAATAATTTCTGTCGACGCTGCTCTTGAGATGACCTAAAAGCCCTTCTTCTTCACTAGCGTGGCAAGG
>NZ_JFHJ01000682.1:0-2325 GCF_003666285.1 Mesotoga sp. HF07.pep.5.2.highcov
ACTGCTGGAGGCACGTTGGGAGGGTCGTAGTTGAACGACCACACGATTGTCTCCGAATAGGCCCCTTCATTGTCGAGAGCCCTTACTTCAAATGTGTGTTCGCCTTCAGAGTATTCGCTCCAGGTATACACGGTTTCGTTTCCGTTGCTCTCCCAGTCAGCGGAGTCCTTTCTATACTCATATCTGATAATTGAACCGTCGGTGTCACTTCCCGACCATAGGAATGTACAGCTGCTTGTTGTCACTTTGCCGTTAGCTCCATCGAGCTTTACAACTTCTGGCGATTTGTTCATGGCCGGGCATCCGAGCAGCAGGAAAATCAAGGACAAAGACAGAACGAATAGGATATATTTCTTCAAGTTGCTCTCCCCCTATTAAATGCTCCAAACAGAGCTGGCTAAATAACAAGTCTGCACATTCAAGAAACAGGTGAGGTCAATCCAATCGTTAACTACATACATGACAGATGGATTTCAAAAGAACCGTCAGAACGACTTCATATGAGTAGTTTATCATCTGAAGCATTCAAAGGGTCTTCTCGAAATGTCATTTCCGCTACCGGTAGTTATCTGCCGGCGTTCTTGACGAAGGAATTATCGAGTAGTTCCCTGAAAGCAAGTTCAAGCTCCTCATTTTTGTTTATAACTATGAGGCCTTCCCATGCTATGGGCTCTTTCAAAGGTTTTCCCGAAAACAGAAGAAATCTCATTCCCTTCTGCCGGCTTTGGCCCAGAACAGCTCACCCTCACCGAAGAAAAACCGCGTTTTCGTTGGCTTCAGATTGGCCAGGATCAAAACTCCCACTACCTTGAAGAATGTATATGAAAAGAGTGGTGCGACTCTCAGACTCGTATAACCATTCCTTCCCTGCATCGACCCACACGTCAAGATATGTGGCTTTCACGTACCTGCCTTCAAAAGCTCCTGCCGATTCCTTTTAAGACCCGCCTATTACTCGTATTCTTACGCATTCTTCAGTTACAATCGAACGTTTTCACTTCTTATATCACCGTATCTCGGGTCAGTCATCTTATCCTTTGCCGGAAGATTCAACCACAACTGAACCCCAAGCATCCTCTCAGCTGACTCAGGCATCTCCTGATGGATAATTCCCGAACCCGCGGTCATCCACTGACAGTCAACATCTAGTATCTCTCCTTTGTTACCATGGCTGTCACCGTGTTCGATAATCTCGCTAATAAGTTAAGTTACGGTCTCGATACCCCCTGTGAAGATGCCAAGGGAAGCCCTTGACATAATCCTCCGGATCAGTGGAATCAAAGGCGTCAAGCAATAGAAAGGGGTCGAAATCCTCAACGTCTCTATGACCCAAAACCCTAACGAGTTTTACTCCGGCCCTATCAACAGAGGCACACCTCTGTCAAGATCTTGCTGATTTTCCGTACTCTGCTCACTGTCATTTTCCTCTTAGCTCCGCGACGGATTTTCATACATCAATACTCAGAAGCCTATCGCAAAAATGGTATCTGAAGATCCCCAGTCTTGAATGACTCCCATCTGAACCCCATGATCTATTATCCTAGATAAGCCTGCAAGAATATCCTTGTTTATCAGATCAAAGACAATAGGAAGACCGGACCTTATCTGGTCCGGCTTTAAGGGATGGGGTGAGAAAGGTAATGAAGGTTTCCTCTGTCAGTTCTGCTGCGCCTGGTAATTAGTTGTCGCTAATTGTACTTCTATGTTTCATACTCGCCTTAGAGTTCTTCAGTTCATCTTCAAACAGATTATAAGAAAGGATTTTGGGAGTATTGTCGCAGAAGTATGGGAAAAGATGAGAGATAACCTGAAGTTGTTTTGTTTTCTCGGCAAACCTTATTGAAATAGCATAGATTGCACAGAAAGGAAAGATTAGAAATTCGCATATCACCGCGTAGATAGTGATTAGATCCCCTTAATGCATCATAAATAAATCTACTCAAAGAGATCCCTTTGCATTCGTTAATTGTTTTTTCCGGCACGGTTGAGTAAGATTTTAATATGAAGAATCCAGCGCTCAAAGTTGCGTTACTATACGTTGTATTTGGTGTTATATGGATCTTGTTTTCTGATATGATCGTCGATTTGATGTTTGTCGAAAAAGATCTTGTTGCTCATGCTCAAACCTACAAGGGCTGGGCCTTTGTTATCTTCAGTGGGATTCTCTTCTACTTTCTCATTTACCGTGAGTTCAGCGAGAAAAACAAGACTCAACTCGAACTCGTTAAGCAGAAAGACCTTTCCGACGCAGTCCTCGACACGGTGGGCGTTTTTGTTGCAGTATTAGATAGCGAAGGGGTCATTGTCTTCACAAATGAGACTTTT
>NZ_JFHJ01000418.1:0-1461 GCF_003666285.1 Mesotoga sp. HF07.pep.5.2.highcov
GTGGTAGTGAAACAATTTCTCCATATTCTATTGTTACTGATTCGGACTCAGTTAATTCGAAATCTGAATTGTGCCTTTTCAACATTCCAAATCCAGAGAAAACCGCAACAAACGCAATACATATAATAACGAGGAAAACGATTTTTCTCATTTGCTCTTTCAAAGCCTTACCTTTCGGCTCTTTTTCCTCGACGATCTCACAACCCAAATGTAAATCAACACTGCAAGTGTCAAAATCGGGATTAGCAACAAAAACAGACTTCTATCGCTCTTTTCATTTTTATCAGGGGCCGACAGAGTAAAAATCGCTTCCGAGGAATTTCCCTCGACATCTTTTGCAACAACAAGGTGTTCACCATATTCGTTCACAATAATGTGCATTTCCCTTTCCCTTTCATTTACTGGATAGGCCTTCCCGGAAACCACAACCTCTTTTACGTTTACGTCGTCACTGACTGTGAAGCTTAAAATCTTTTCGCCTGCAGAAGACGCATACTGATCAGGAATGCCATCAATTATCGGCTCACCCGTTGTGACAGGGCTTCTTGAGAGACAGTCCTTTTCAACCCAGCCGTAATCTGAAACGTAGTAGCAGCTCTCGCCTTCTTCAGCAACCTTAACTTGCTGACCTTTCCTCAGGCTGCCATAATCCTTGGAGACCCAGAAGAGTTCCTCTTCTCCCTCTAGATAAAAGGTAGCAACTGTCTTATTCCCATCGGAATCGTAGGCGTTGACAGTGTAAACACCAGTTCCGTTAACTTCAATAACAATTTCCGTTGATGTTGAATTGAGAGTGCGATGCGAAACGGTAAGATCGGGTGCTATTACTTCTGCAGCTGTCACAGTTCCGTTATCTGAAACAGAAAATGTCAAGTACTTATCTTTCCCAATGGAGACTTTTTGAGTTCTTTCGCCGATTATGATAGGAGGTTCAAGATCTGGAGGTGATATCGATAAAAAGGTTTCATCAACCCATTCCCCATTAACTAGGAATTCGTTGTTTCGGTGATCGTCCACTAATACTTTATCTCCTCTTTGATATGAGCTGATTTCCTTCACCACATACATGACCGTCTCTTCGAAGTGAACAGTGAGGATTCTTTCGTCGTAGGAACCGGAGCTGTCATAAGCTCTAAGTGTGTAAGTTCCTTCACCATCAGGGGAGAAAACTACGCAGCCATCTTCTCCAATCGCTACCTCTTCTTCATTCACAGTTACTCTTGTTACGGGCTGGGAAACCGTGAAACTTACGGTGCTCTTTTCTAAATTTATTTCTCGTTCACTGGTAGTGTAGATTCTTGGCAACTTATCTAGTTGAAGAAGAATGGAACTCAATTCCTTACCCACCTCAGCAGGGCTAGATCCATTTTCACAGGTTACTCTCTCCTTTGCCAATGATGAAGAGACCCAGTTTCCCTGGGAGTTATATGAGAAATACTCCCCATCACCAAAACCAATCAA
>NZ_JFHJ01000625.1:0-6378 GCF_003666285.1 Mesotoga sp. HF07.pep.5.2.highcov
CTTCTTCGCCTTCTTGGCACACTGCAACTCCAACTATCCAAAATGCTTGTATGGAGTTGACTCAAAGAGAAAGAATTTCTCATGGATTCAAACTCTTCTTGTAGATCAGCAGCTTTACGGAAGATTTCCAACAACTTCTCTGATTTTTTCTTGTTCAAAGACAGCAACGATTCGCTTCTATCTTGCTCCGACCGTGCAGAGGGTTAGCTTCGTCTTATAATCATTTCGCCTTCAGGCATCCAAAAGATCTTCTAGATCGTCTCTCGAGATTATCTTAGGAATTTGCCATATCGACAACTGCCTTAGCTCAAACTCACCAGGCTTTCAAGGTGAACAAGCAAGAAACTCAAGAAATTAAGGCATGAGCACTGAAAGCTAAAACTGCGGAAATCCTGCTTAATTCATAAAAATCAGTTCAGCACGAAAGTCCAGATATCTTCCTAACGCCAGTGAAAAACCATCATTCACGTCGTTTTCTTGCATCTAAGAAAGAAAATTGCCTTCATTCGATCCAGATTCCTCCTCTTTCATCCGGATCAGGAGCATACGGGTTTAATCAACCGAATAATCGGATGTATAATGTTAACGTTAACTGTTAACGTTAACAAGCAAAGGAGGATCGTTTGTGAAAAGGGCCACCTTGCGAGAAGTAGCAAAAAAAGCCGGGACATCCATGATGACAGTATCCAGAGTGATCAACTCCAAGGATTCGGTAAGCGATGAAACCAGAAATAGAGTCCTAAGAGCAATAAGTGAGCTGGGCTATGAGCCTCACAAAGACGCGAGAATTCTCAGGGGTGGAAAGACTGGCAGAATTGGGATAGTGGTCTCCGATATCAGGAACCCATTCTATTCACAGGTGGTTGGAGATCTCGAAGACCTTGCTGAAGAGAACAATATGGCCATTATTGTTTCAGACACAAGCAAGAAGCTTAATCAGGAGAGAAAGGCTATAAAGTCGCTTCTGGACATAAAGGTTGATGCAATCCTGGTGGCTCCTGAGGGGTATGAGAGCTCTCACTTAATTGATGTGATTAATTCGGGAACAGACATAGTTTCCTTCGGCGTTCATTTTGAAAACGACGAAATTTCGGAGGTTTCCATCGATGAAATCACAGGTGCGGCGAAGGCAGGAGCTTATCTCAAGAGCGTTGGAATTAACGATGTTGTAATGATGATGGGGAATCCTCGCAAGTTTACTACAAGAGGAAGAATGGAAGGGTTTATGAGAGGTTTTGGACACGTGCCTGAAGACAGAGTGATATATTGTGAGGTTGATTGGAAGGCATCTTGCGCAACTGTTAGTGAAATGCAGAAGCTTCCTCAGGCTTTCTTTTGCTACAACGACATGATGGCTCTGGGAGTGATGAAGGCATTGGAAGAAAGGGGAATAGAACTAGGAAGTGAAGTTAAGGTTATTGGCTATGACGATGTTTATATGGCCGAAATTGCTGGCATAACAACTTTAAGAATTCCGATTCGTAGCATGGTGAAAGAAGCTTTCAAGACAATATTGGGAGACGAGGTAAGAAAAATGGTCTTTACACCGGAATTCATACGACGCAAGAGCGCGTAAACAGGAGGTGGCGAAAGTGAAAAGAGTTTTGTTGGTCATTCTGTTCGTTTCGGTGGCTCTGGTAGGCTTGGGGATTCAACAACTGGTTGTGAATTCCTATATGTCTGACCCGGAACCGAAGAGAGTTTTTGAGGAACTTGTACAACAGTTCGAATCAATGTATCCGGACTTTGAGGTAACCGTGAACACGTTTGCACATGAGGATTTCAAAGTGCTTCTCAGAACATGGCTTACTTCATCAAATCCGCCTGACGTTGTCACCTGGTTTGCTGGTGAAAGAATGAGGTATTTTGCCAGCAAGGATCTTCTCGAACCAATTGATGATATCTTTGAGAATGGATTTGAAGCAGATTTCCCAAAGGCATTTGTTAGCGCTTCTAGTTACGAAGATCGTATTTATTTCCTGCCACAATCATGGTACTGGTGGGGTGTGTACTATAGAAAGTCCGTTTTCGAAGAACTGGGGATCACCGTACCCCTAACTTGGAAGCAATTTCTGGACGTCTGTGAGACATTGAAGGCAAATGACATGATCCCTATAACCATTGGGACAAAGTATCTATGGACTGCCGCCGGGGTCTTTGATTACCTGAACATGAGAGTTAACGGAATGGATTACGCTCTAAAGCTGACAAACGGAGAAATCCCATATACTGACGATGGGATGAAGGCGGTTTTCGAGTACTGGAAACAGCTTGTAGAAAACGGTTATTTCATTGAGGATGCAACGTCCTACACATGGCAGGAAGCTGCCACCTATCTCTTCACAGGAGAAGCAGGCATGTACCTGATGGGGCAGTTCATAAAGGATGTTGCTCCACCTGATGTGAAGGATGATCTTGACTTCTTCAGGTTCCCAATTATTGATGGTAATCTTGGTCTTTACGAAGACACACCAATCGACGGCTTCATGATGCCGGCAAATGCCAAGAACAAAGAGGCAGGCAAGACATTCCTCAAATTCATCGCTTCGAAGGAAGCGCAAGAATACTTTGCCACGGAACTTGGAAGATTGGCTGCCAATAAGCATGTCCCCGCACCGGACGACCATGCCAAGAAAGGCCTGGAAATGATACTTTCATCTGACGGAGTAATGCAGTTCTACGATCGGGATACCGATCCAGAAATGGCTAATGCAGGAATGAACGGCTTTGTGGAATTCATGACCTTCCCTTCCAGACTCGATACGATTCTAAAGAATCTCGAAGCCGAACGAAACAGAATCTACAAATAAGGCTTTCTGTACAGGGTGGGTCGGCAGGACCCACCCTTCATTTGGAGGAAATAATGAGAAGCAAGAGATGGGTTCCATGGGCTTTCCTTGCCCTTCCTCTTACGATGTATTCTATATGGGTCATATATCCATTGATCAGTACGCTTCTTCTCAGCTTCACCAGCTGGGACGGGGTCTCGATGTCCAAAGATATTATCGGCCTGGACAACTTCAGAGAATTGTTCAGAGACCCATATTTCATTGTTTCCTTGATCAACAATATTAAGTGGCTGATTGGATTTGCGGTGGTATGCGTACCTGCGGGCCTGGGGATTGCTCTTCTTCTAGACCAGAACTTTCGGGGAAACAAGCTTTACAAGACACTTGTCTATCTTCCTATGACCCTTTCGTTCGTTGTCATTGGACAGATCTGGTCCTGGATTCTCGAGCCAAGAAGCGGCGTTTTGAACAGTTTTTTGGCGTTGCTGGGATTCAAAGGCGTTTCGTGGTTGAGCGACCCCTCCGTAGTAACCTACTCTCTGATAATGGCAGCGTCTTGGAGGCAGATTTCTTACGCTATGGTTCTTTTTCTTGCCGGACTTAAGGGTGTTCCGAGGGAACTAGTTGAAGCTGCCACGGTTGATGGCGCTGGTCCTTGGAAGAGATTCTGGAACGTCGTGCTTCCGATGCTCAAGCCAGCGACCGTTGTGGCCGTTACGGTAAGCGTTATCGATTCTCTCAGGGCTTTCGATATTGTCTATGTTCTGACACGCGGCGGACCTTTCTACTCATCATCTGTGATGGCGAACTACATGTACATTAAGGCATTCAATAATTACAGGATGGGCTACGGATCATCAATTGCAACAATTCAGTTCTTGATTACTCTGGTATTCATTGTTGTATATATGCGGAATGTGTTGAAAAAGGAGGTCGGAAACGAATGAAGAAGACCCTTTTCTACATATTCGCCACCCTCCTGGTGCTAGTCTGGCTAATGCCTTTTGTCATAACGATGTTTACTTCAGTGAAGAGCATGGATGAACTCATGATGGGAAGAAGATGGTGGGAACCACCAAAAGAACTGAGATTCGAGAATTACGCAACTGCTTGGCAGGACGCCAATATGGGCAGATACTTTATGAATACATTTATAATTACGGTGCCTTCCGTTCTTGGCGCGCTGTTTCTTTCCAGTCTGGGCGCATTTGCATTGGCATGGTACGATTTCAGACTTTCCAAAACTATTTTGATGATTTTTGTGGGCGGCATGCTTATTCCGTTTCAGATGCTGTTGATACCGGTATATCGTATGTCGATCTCTTTCGGAATCTACGATAGCTATATCGGTGTTATTCTCTTTCATATTGCATTTCAGCTTGGTTTCTGCACTTTCTTTTTGAGGAACTTCATGAAGACAATTCCTGCAAGTATATTCGACGCTGCGATGATTGACGGAGCCGGTCACTTCTTGATATACAGAAGAATTGTTTTACCGCTCGTAGTACCTGCTATGGCAGCTTTGGGAATTCTCGAGTTCACATGGATATGGAACGACTATCTTTGGTCTCTAATACTGATACAAAGCGACAGATTCAAGCCTGTTACCTTAGGTCTTGTAAATCTTCAGGGTCAGTGGATTACGAGCTGGAATGTTATGGCTGCCGGGTCTATAATTGCAGCAGTCGTCCCTCTGGTAGTATTTCTTCTTTTCCAGAGGTACTTCATAGAAGGACTTACAGTTGGGAGTGTTAAGGGATGAATTGGTTTGGAGCGGCTTATTATCCGGAGCACTGGCCTCGTGAGCGTTGGAAAAAAGACGTAAGAACAATGGGAGAAATCGGGATCAACGTAGTACGGATAGGAGAATTCTCCTGGAGCGTAGTCGAGAGAAAACGAGGCGAAATTGATTTTTCCGTTCTCGATGAAGCGGTTGATCTTCTCGATTCAGAAGGAATAAAAGTGATTATGGGAACTCCTACCTGTACGCCTCCACCCTGGCTAACGAAAGAGTTCCCTGAGATACTTCAGAAGGATGTCAACGGACTCGTCATAGCAAGTGGCAGTAGAAGGCATTACTGTTTCAACTCGAAGATCTATCGTGAGGAGACATCAAGAATAGTCGAGGCTTTTGCCGATCACTTTGGCAACGATCCGAGGATAGTTGCATGGCAAATCGATAATGAATTTGGATGTCACAATTCTACAGTCTGCTTTTGCGAGGATTGTGCGGTTGCATTCAGAGTTTGGCTGAAGAAAAAGTATGGTTCAATCGATAAGCTTAACAAAGCTTGGGGAACGGTTTTTTGGAGTCAGATTTTCAATGACTGGGAAGAGATAGAACCGCCGAGAAGGACTCTTACTTCGCCAAACCCTTCCCTGGTACTAGATTATAAAAGATTTTCCTCTGATTCTGCGATAGACTATCATAATCTGCAGAGGGAGATCATCATGAGAAAGAGCGAAGCACCTATAACCCACAATCTTATGGTAAACTTTACGGAAATAGACTATAAAAAGCTTTCAGACTCTATCGACTTCGTATCATGGGACAACTACATTGTAGGGGATTACGATCCAGATCTTCAAGCTCTCAACCATGATCTGATGCGCTCCCTCAAGAAACAGCCCTTTCTCGTCATGGAACAACAGCCAGGAAGGGTTAACTGGCGCACTGTGAATCCTTCATACGAAAGCAGTCAGCTGTCATTTTGGGTAAAGCAGTCTTTTGCACACGGTGCATTCGGATCGCTGATCTTCAGATTCAGGCAACTGCCTTTTGGTTCAGAGCAATTTCATACTGGATTAATCGACTATGATGGTGAACCCACCGAACGTGCACAAGCTTTTTCAAAAGCTATAGAAGAATTAAAAGACTGGAGTGTTGTTTTTCCACAAAGAGAAGCGGCGATTTACATTGACTATGAGAATTTTTGGATAAATGATACGGACAATTTGAACAACAAATTCGATTTGTTGATAGACGGAATTTTGCCGGTCTATAAGTCAGTTAGAAGTCTTGGTTATAACGTGGATTTCGTTTTTCCCGGCGATTCATTGGAAGGTATTTACTGGCTTTCGTTCCTTCAAGTTTCAAACTTGAACGATGCTTCGTCGAAGAGCTGAGGAAGTTTAAAGGGGATATTTTCTTCACGGCTCTTACGGATCAAAAAGATGGGCGCAATTTCATCAGGAAGACCGAAGAAAGTTTTATCACTGAACTAATGGGTCTTAGAGTCGTTGATGCAGGAGGAATTGAGACGAAAGTAGAGATATCTTTTACCGACCATGTTTTCAATGGCTCCTTTGTTGTAGAGAAAATTCTCCCGAGCGAAGATTGTGAGGTACTTGCCGTCTATCTAAATGGGCCTTTTACTAATCATCCTGCTCTAGTAAAGAGAGCGAACATGTATTACTTGAGCACAGTTCCTGAAATCGGGTCTTTCCAAACTCTTCTTATTGAAGCCGGAATAGAAAGAAAAGCAAGTGGGCCTGGAAGAGTTATTAAGGACGAATCTAACACGATTCTTCAAAATCCTTTTCCACATAGCATAACAATGGAAGTCGGTGGGAAGGACTACACTCTTAA
>NZ_JFHJ01000354.1:0-1122 GCF_003666285.1 Mesotoga sp. HF07.pep.5.2.highcov
TACCTGCTTTCTGCCACTCGAAACAGAACACACCGCAGATATGATGTTCGGGCAGCAATTCTCTGTGAAGCTATTCGCATTCTTGAATCCGATGTTTACTTTCGTGTATGACGCTATCGACCACGACGAGCAGATGAACACAAAGCTCTATGGATTTGGTACCTTGAAGTATGAAGGACAGCATTCCGTTCAGGGAAAGAATGAAACTTACACCGGAACGAAAGTCTCTCTTTATATTGTGAAGACGGAGAGCTATCAATGTACTGGATAATCGATCCGAATATACCTTTTGCTCTGGAGACTTTTATGGGAGAGGATTACGGGGAAGATTCAACTTTGATTGAACTCTGGAATTACAACACTGAACTGATCTCGGCTTTAGACAAAGGCGCCTTATAAGGCGCCTTTTTTGTTTATAATTGTGAAGCAACAAAGTAGATTCGTCGTGTGGAAATCCTGGTTATTAAACCCGTTCTCTTCGAATACGCTCTTAATGCAATGGGTAAGGAGTTGTATTCTGAACATCAATGACTAAGATTTCCAGAAGGGGGGCATCTATATGGATTTGATCAGAGTAAGACACAGCCTGCACGAGATACCGGAAATAGGATTCAAAGAGTTTAAGACTCAATCATATATAATGAGTCTTCTGGATCGTCTCGATGTTCCCTACGAGAAGGTATCGGGTACCGGGATTTTGGCGCGTTGGAAGAAATCAAACGGCCCTTTCACTCTTTTCAGAGCCGATATGGACGCTCTACCGGTATTCGAAGAAACGGGAGTAGAGTTCAAGTCCAAACATGAGGGATTCATGCACGCTTGCGGGCACGATGTTCATATGACTATCCTCATTGGCCTGATCGAAAGAGTGGTTGTCGCAAACCTGAAACGAAACCTCCTGTTCCTCTTCCAGCCAGCAGAAGAGGGAGGCGGAGGCGCAGAAAGATGTATCCCAGCACTTCAGCAGTACGATATAAAGGAGGCATGGGCACTTCATGTGAACGATGAGTTCCCCGAAGGGACTGTATATTCAAGACCCGGAGTTCTCTTTGCTTCGGCTTTCGAAACGGACTGCACTTTCACGGGAAGATCGGCACATGTCGCTTTTTATAGGGAGGGAAG
>NZ_JFHJ01000172.1:0-5892 GCF_003666285.1 Mesotoga sp. HF07.pep.5.2.highcov
CTTCTCCGAAATTGAATTAGCAGTCGGACCATAGCTCTCTCTAAGCACTGCCATGGACTTTTGAAATATCTCTCTTCCCTTTGCTGTTATTGAGACGATGTTTGCCCGCTTGTCTTCAGAGGACTGTTCTCTCGTTATGAGCTGCTTCTTCTCCAGTCCGACACATATCACCATGGTGTTCGTTGTGTCCGTTTCGAGATGTGAGGAGAGCTGCTTCTGGGTCATCTCTCCGCGGCTTGAAAGAACGAGCAGTGCGCCGAACTGTGGGTAGGTAATACCATGAGGTTCCAGGGCAAGCCGTGCATGTCTGCTGAGGTTTATGTGCAACGAAGCAATTTTCTCGAATAGGCTTCCAATCTTGTCATCGAAGATCATCGGACAACCTCAGAAACCTCTTCAGCAGCCTCTTGGTTGCTATAACAAGTCCTAGAGTAGCAAATGCAATCCCTGCAAGAATAATGGAGCTATACGGTGCAAAAGAGCAGACAGAATAGTAGCCGACGCAGTTTGGCTTTGAAGCTTCCCACGGGAAAAGCGTGACAATCGCTGGTACGAGCGGAGAAAGCGCCACAGCCAACAGGATGCGGTTGATCAGTTTTCTCATTTCCTCCGATTCCTCCTTCTCTTCCTTTCACAGGCAGGAAGCGACCCGAGTCTTTCGTGTTTTTCCCGGCATCTGTCGCATATACCGTGGAACTCGCACTTCGTTTCTCTGCATGAGCAGTCATTCATATCGGATTCACCTTCTTCATTCAACACCGATATTAATAATAATCATGATTACGATAATCAGTATTGAATGAGAAACAAAGAGTTTTTTGTGAGACACCAGTCGGTAGATAGACATGACCGCTAGAAGAAAGCACTTGAGGAAATAAGCAGACATGAGAAAACGTGGGCGACCCTTAGTTGAAAGAGTAGAAAAAATGGACTAGAATTTGGTTAAGTATTCACTTAATTGGATTGGAGAAAACATTTTTGTGAATCTCGAAATCAATGTATTGAAGGCACTTGCAGATAATACAAGGTACGAAATTATTAAGCTGCTTCTTCGGAGGGAGTTCTGCGTTAGAGCTCTTTCAAGAAGACTCGGTATTTCCGAGCCAGCCGTCTCTCAGCATCTTAAGGTGCTTCGGAGCGCGCATCTTGTCAAGGGTCATAAGAAAGGATATTTCACCCATTATTCTGTGGACAGAGGAAAGTTGAAGGAGTTGTCGAATCAACTTGCTGAGCTCTGTGAAGAATCTTCAGATACTCTTCTCTCTGACAGCATTGCAATTCTGCAGGAATCGATTAGCGGTAGTTTGGACTCCAGTGGGGAAAGCGATTAGGTTTCTAGGATAAGTCTATAGGGATTTGGTGAAATATACAAGTTTGGGGGGTAATCGCTTTGGGAATTATTGAAGTCTCCGGCCTTTCAAAAAACTACAACGGCTTCACTGCCGTGAAAAGTATCGACTTCTCGGTCGAAAAGGGAGAGGTATTCGGTTTCCTTGGACCTAACGGAGCCGGAAAGACTACTACGATAAACATGCTCACGGGTCTGGCAAGACCACTTCGGGAAGGATCGATATTGCAGGCAAAGACGGTATCAGAGAGATCAAGAAGGTTCAGAGATTGATCGGGATTGTTCCTGATGAGAGCAACCTTTACGATGATCTTAGCGGCTATGAGAACCTTGTCTTCTGTTCGGCTCTCTATGGGGTTAGAAAGTCTGAAAGAGAAGAAAAGGCGAGGTCTCTGCTGAAGCAGTTTGGTCTTGATGATACAGGAAAGAGACCTTTCAAGGCTTTTTCAAAGGGGATGAAAAGAAAGCTCACGATCGCCGCGGGCTTAATTCACGATCCAGAGATTCTCTTCCTCGATGAACCCACTACAGGTATCGACGTCGAAAGCGCAAGGCAGATAAGGTCTTTGGTAAGAGAACTGAACGACCGGGGAACCACGATCTTTCTGACCACGCATTACATAGAAGAGGCCGAAAGGTTGTGCGATAGGATTGGTTTCATCGTCGGGGGAAGAATTGTAAAGATAGGTACCGTGGCCGACCTGATGAAAGAAGCTCAGAGAGAAAATATTGTTGAATTCACTCTTGGAAGTGATCCCGTTGATCTCAAGAAGCAATTGATTGAAGAGTTCAGCAACGTGACTATAAACCTCCGACCTGGTAACACACTTAGAATAACCTCTTTGGAGCCAATAAAACTGATGCCGTTTATGAGCTTCTTCGGTTCCCGTGGGATTGATGTGTACGAGGCGAAGATAGTCAGACCGTCCCTTGAGGAGGTCTTTGTTAAAGTGACCGGAATAGAGGTTGAGAAGATGAAGACAGAGAAAGAGGGGAAGAAAAAATGAGTGGAGTAGCCTACTGGACAATCCTTATGAAGGATATGAAGAACTACTATTTGAAGCCACCAAACATAAGCTGGGGAATTGTGTTTCCTATCTCATGGACCTCATGTTCTTTGTGCGATCGGGAAGCGACGTAGAAATAAGAGACATTTTGCCGGGGGTTATGGCTCTCTCCGTTCTCTTTGGGACTACATCGATGCTTGCAGTTACGATAACTTTCGAACGAAAAAGTAGGTCATTTGAACGCTTGCTTCTAGCTCCCATAAGCCTCAAGCTTCTAATGCTTGCAAAAACCACTGGGGCAATACTTTTCGGAATTATCAACGCTTTTGTTCCGGTTCTCTTTGCCCTCTTGATTGTCGACCTATCTGGAATAAACTGGTTCCTGGTTTCAGTTAGTGTGCTGCTAATTGCCGTGACTTCGACCTTTCTTGGTCTTTTCATAGCAGTTTCGGCTAGCGAAGTATTCGAAGCGCAGACGTTTTCTAACTTCTTCCGTTTTCCTATGATGTTTCTTTGTGGTCTCTTCATCCCTATAGAGAATCTGCCGGCGTTTTTTGACCATTTTCCTTCGTCCTTCCACTGACCTATGGTGCCGATTCTCTTAAACACGCTATAAACAGAAATGGAATCATAGATCCTCTGGCGAGCGTTTTTATATTGCTGGGCTTTGCCGCACTGCTCTTTTTAATAAGTACGCGGAATATTGAGAGAAGATGGATCTACTAGAGTCCAGGGTTAAATGAGTCTGATTTTTCAGTAATCCTTTGGGACCAAGTACAATGTCTTCTTTTCGGTTGAAGCTGCGCCGATTACTCTGTCAAGAGCCTTTCTGAAATTCGACTCTGTTCTTTCCTTTGCCTTTCGCTGCGTATAACAGGTGGTCGGTCTTTTGAATGAAATGAGTCGCATCTTCGCCTGACCAGCTGGAGACACCAGCGCTCATCGTCACCTTAGGATATGTGGTCTTGGCCAGCTCATCCCGGAGACGATCTGCGGTAGAACTTGCCATTTGCAAATCGCTTGAGGGCAAAAGAACAAGAAATTCCTCGCCACCATACCTGAAAACGAAGTCAACCTTTCTTAGAGAAGACCTGATTATGCCCGCCACATTCTTGAGAAGGATGTCCCCCTGCAGGTGACCATAAGTATCGTTGACGTTTTTGAAGTTGTCAAGATCTATCATGATCATGGATAGAGGAGTCCCGTATCTTGTGGCTCTATTTATCTCTCTTTCTATTATGGGGTACATCTTCTTCTGGTTGAGGAGGCCGGTCAATGGATCTATCTCGGCCTGTTTCTCGAGTAGCTCATTTGCCTTCTTGAGTTTGCTGTCGATTTCGAGAAGTTCTTCATATTGCTTTTCGATAGTTGTCTTTGCTTCCTGAAGTTCTAAGTTCTGATTGCTCAGTAACTGTATTTCGTGCATCTTCTGCTGAAATCTGAATGAAGCCGCCAGCTCAGCGGCCCTGGCACTGCAGGTTTCCTTGTAAGTTCTTTGGGACAAGAGGTCAAGTTCCCTGTACGTTTCGAGAGCCAGCCCCTCTTCTCCAAGCTCTTCATGAATCTTAATCTTATTTCTTAGTGCGCCAGGCACTTTCGACATGCTTCCAGACTCTTTCTGATACTCTATATAACTTTCGATTTTTTCCAGAGCCTTTGCATAGTTGCCAGTTCCCATGTAGTACTGAGCCTTAAGAAAATCGAATTCAGCAGACCCTGCAGGATCTTCGATTTCTTTGACTAGAGGTTCGGTTTTCTTGAAGATCGCGGGAACTTCGTCATACCTTTCCGCGCTGATCAGCACTTCGGAGAGATTGAAGTAGCTGTTGCAGAGATCTGCTTTCTTTCCTAGAGAGAGCTTTATTTCTATTGCCTTGATCAAGCAATCCACGGCTTCTTCAAATCTTTCCAGACTTTTCAATGCGACGGCCTTGTTGTTCAGAAAGTTAGCTACCGCGAGATCATCACCCTTTATTCGAACGTATTCTAGAGCCTTATCGGTGTACTCGAGGGATTCTTCAAACCGCCCCATGTAGACATACACACCACCAATGTTTCCGATCACGTCGTTGACATCGTCGGCCGTTCCGAATTCCTTGAAAAGAACAACTGCCTTCAAGGCATATTCGATCGATGAATCGTAATTGCCCACAACGCATGAGTACTTAATCATGTTGTGCGTAATGTTTGCCAGCTCGATACATGCCGGGGCTTCAATTCTTGAAAGCTCCGCTTTAACAGTCTCCGACGCCAGAAGAGGGTTGCCCTCTTTGAACATTGTCTGTGAAAGCTCATTCAAAATTTTGAGCTTTTGCCGGAAATCCTTATCGGGGACTTCTGAATAGGCTTTCATAATCTCTTTGATCGATCTCTTCTCGGTCATCATTGCCTCCCACACATCTGCCGTGCAAAATTCTTTGCTCTTCTTCAACGATACAGAAATTAGAAGCGCTTGCAAACAAACAGAGAGTGACTTGAAAATTGTTCGATTGCATAATTTATTACATGATTACACAAGGTTATTTCATATGATTGAAAGCTATGCCACACTCACCAAGCAATTTCATGCCATCGTTTACCGAGGTTTGACGTCGGTGGTCAGAAGTAGGAAGAGCAAGAGAAACTGGTTCGCCGAGAAAAGCCACTTCACGCTTGAGAGTACACGCTGTACGCTGATGAAGACCACGCTGTCCGTCAACGGTCCACCGTCCCCGCCGAGAATCGCGGTTCCTCGTTCCGACGCTACGCGTCCAGGCTCTTCGTTCTTGGAATTAATCTCGAAACAAGTTCGGGATGACAGAGTAAGGGACTTCCAAAAGCCGATGTCGGGGTAGCTTTCTCAATTACAGAAAAACCCTAAACTGATGGCCGATTCTGTTCACGAGACCCCATACCCTGTAATCGAAACCTCGTTCGCGGCGTCATGCTGAACTTGTTTCAGCATCTCTATCCTAAGAACCGCTGTACGCTCATGAAAAGCACGTTGCCCGTCAACGGTCTACCGTCCCCGCCAAGAATACGGGTTCTTCGACGGTACATGTCCGGGTTCTTCGTTCTTGGAACAGATCCCGAAACAAGTTCGGGATGACAGAGTAAGGGACTTCCGAAAGCCGATGTCGGGATGGCTTCCTCAGTTGCAGCAAAACCTTGAATTGTAAGCCAGTTCTGTTCACAAGACCCATACCCTGTAATCGATACCCCGTTCTCGGCGTCATGAACTTGATTCAGAATCTCGCTCTTTCCAGCGTTCAGCGTTTCTTAGCAAGCGGGAAGCGGCTCTTCTCGATGAACGGAGAACCGCTCAACGGTCGACTAGTTTCTCTTGAACTTTCGAACGCCCAGCCACGGTTTCTCCAAAGCCCAGATCCTGAACAGGAGCACTTCACTGACAAAATGAGTTCGTCTGATGAGATTACTTCAATTTGCTTGCTCTTTTTTTGGTTTTTGCCTCCTGGTGTGTAAGCGCCAGCATCGCTTCCCCGGATGACCTTCCGGGCATCACTTCCTCGCGCCAGAGAGCCCACTTCCTGCCGGAGG
>NZ_JFHJ01000194.1:0-6096 GCF_003666285.1 Mesotoga sp. HF07.pep.5.2.highcov
CATAGTAGAAGCCCATCGTCCAAGAGCAAGGACGCGTCCTTCGAAGAGCAGTAGCAAGTTGAAAGCGCTGGAGTGAAGAAACGTAAAATGCCGTCATTCCGACAAAGCTCCTGGTCGGAATCTTGATGCTCTTGCTTCATCGCTCTAACCAAGAACGAAGAACTTGGACGCGGAGCGTCGGAACGAAGAACTGCTCTTCGCTCTGGAGCTAAGAACAGTTTTCTTCGGAGAACCACTCAACGGCGGTCCCGTTTCGCTTGCTCTTACCAACCCGCTACCCCCTACCCGCTACCCCGACCACGGCTTTCATTCTTCCCTTTGCCCTTTGTATTAATGACTGTGTCTTAGCAAGCGGCGCTTCCGTGGAATAAATGGTTATGGAGCTTCTTAACTGTGCCGAACTATCGGCATTGAAATCAGAAAATGATAGAATCTTCTTGCTTGATTCTGATGATAAGACTGAGGAGTCGGAATTGGTTCTAGACAGAAGGAATCTTCCAGTTGAAAATGGTTTAGAAGAGACCGCAATTGACAGATATCTTGGCATTAATTTGCGCAGGATCTTGTATATATCCCTTATAAGTATTCCAGTTCATGCGGTGTTTTTTCTAGTATTTTTCTTCGACAATGTAACCTCTGATGCTGAAACAGTCTGGCGAACGGGAATAATGACGGTTCACGGTATTCTGGCTTTTGCCCAGCTTGCAATAGCCTTTTTCTGGGTTAAGTTCAGGATTAACTCCAGGAGGGGTTTTCTCCGTGTACTCTTTCAATATGCGTTTATAGGCTTGATGTCCTCAATGCTAATTGCTCTGGCGACTATCGATCAGTTAGTTACCACAAATATCACACCGTTCATACTCTTGTGTATAGGTTTGGGGGCCGTATTTATTTTGCGCCCGATGTCGGCGGCTATTATTTTCGGGATCATCTCGGTCGCTTTCTGCGTTTCTATAGGTATCTTGCAGGATGATAGGGCCATAGTCCTTACAAACAGGATAAACGGCATTGGTTTTGCTTTGTTCGGAATGTCTCTTTCATTCATAATATGGAATATAAACAGGAAGAACATTGAGCAGGAAATGGAAATAGAGAGACAACAAGAAGAACTTGAGGAGAAGAACAGAGAGCTTCAGAGGCTTGCCTATCTAGATGCACTAACAGGTCTTTACAATCGAAGGAAATGGCTGGAGCTCGTCGAAGAAGAAGAAAAACTGATCTGTAGATATGAAAACTGGGCAAGCGTAATTCTCATGGATCTCGACAACTTTAAGGAAACTAACGATGAATTCGGCCACCCTACAGGCGATAGAATACTTCAGGAGATTGCGCAACTCTTGACGGCGAATCTTCGCGAGGTGGACAAAACATGTAGATGGGGCGGCGAGGAGTTCATGATCTTGCTCCCTCAGACTCATATCGCAAGGCCAAAACTGTAGCGGAGAAGATCAGATCTATAGTTGAGAATACTGAGTTTTCTGTAGATGGCTCCTTGATAAATCTTGAGGCCAGCTTCGGAGTTGCTTCTCTGAAGTGCGAAGATGACGCTTACAGAAAGGCATACGCCAGGGCAGACAAGGCGCTTTACGAAGCAAAGCGAAAAGGTCGCAACAGGGTCGAGACTGAAGAAAAACTGGAAGAATAGAATTCAGGGAAGTATCGGCTTTGAGAAACGTTGCAAGAAAAAAACCGCTGCTCGCTTAAAAGCAGAGAACCCGCTGGCCACTGCAAAGAGCCGTCCTTGGTCCATCGTCCAAGAGCAAGGACCCGTCCTTCGAAGAGAAGTTGCAAGTTGAAAGCGCTAAAGTGAAGAAACATCAAATGCCGTCATTCAGACAAAGCTCCTGGTCGGAATCTGGATGCTCTTGCTTCATCGCTCTAACCAAAAACGAAGAACTTGGACGCGGAGCGTCGGAACGAGGAACAAGCTTTTTCTTCGGCGAACGCAGAGCCATTCAGCGGTGATGCGGTTTCACTCTGGTCTTTCAAACGTGCAACCCGCTAACCTCGGCCACGGTTTTCAAAAACCCAGATCCCGAAACAAGTTCAGCATGAAGCAGTGTTAGATTCTCTGAACAATCTTGATCTTCCTACATCTATCCTCAAACCTCTGACCCCGGCCTTTTTTTCAACTCACAACTTGTATCTTGCAACTGATCCTTTGCTCTTACCAACCCGCAACCCCCTACCCCGAACCTCGCTTGCAACGCCTACCAATCAAGGGCTTCCACGATTCCAGCATCTGTTATTCATCGTTGTCTGGCAGAACTTTGGCCAGGTTAGGGATGATTCCGATTGAGACTTTTTCTCCTTCGGCATAGACCTTTTTTTCGGCGGGGTTGTCTATCTGCACCAGTATCTCTCCGTGGCCGGTTGTAACGAAGGACTCGAGGCTTCCGCCAGATAGATATTAGTTGTCACCTGTCCTTCTATCATGCCTTCTCCGGGATCGAGCAGCTTGAGGGATTCAGGCCTCGCCATTATTACGGCCGAATCTCCTGGAGACAACTCGGTAGAGTACTTTCCAACCTCTACGGTTTTGTCTTCGAACCTGACCTTGCATTTGCCGTTCATTTCGAGGACTTCGACTGGAAGGAAGGCGACTTTTCCAACGAATCCTGAAACGAATTTGGAGTTCGGGTCTTCGTAAATCTCGTTCGGCGAGCCGATCTGTCTAATAAACCCGTTCTTCATGACGATTATCCTGTCAGAGAGACTCATTGCCTCTACCCTGTCGTGGGTCACGTATATCGTTGTGATTCCCAGTGCCTTCTGGATGCGCTTTATTTCGACTCGCATCTGTTCTCTCAGCAGGGCGTCCAGATTTGAAAGAGGCTCGTCTAGAAGCAATACGGAAGGTTCCACGATTAAGCTTCTCGCAAGTGCGACTCGTTGCTGCTGGCCGCCGGACAGCTTTGAGGGAGCTCTCTGGGCAAGATTCTTCAAGCCGACGAGATCTAGTGTGCTCATTACCTTTTCCGTTATTTGTTTCGAGGGGAGTTTTCTTAGCTTGAGGCCGTACGCCACATTGTCGAAAACGTTCATGTGAGGGAAAAGCCCGTAACTCTGAAAGACAGTTGCTGTATCCCTTTTATTGGGCGGCAGATAGGTTATGTCTTCATTGCCGAGATAGATCTTTCCCTTCGTGGGAAGTTCGAATCCCCCGATCATTCTCAAGGTAGTGGTCTTTCCGCACCCCGATGGCCCGAGAAGGGTTACCAACTCTCCCGGTTCTATTTCGAAATTGGCATTGTTGACGGCAATAACATCTGCCTTCCCTTTTACGTCTTTGAAGACTTTGGTTACGTTTTCTATTCGAACTGAGACGGAAGTCTTTGACATCAAACCACCTCACAAACCTAGTGTCAGTTAAGAGTTACGTTCTTTTCCATGTATTCGTTCTTTCTAACAAGAACCCTCATCAGCCCGAATGCCCCAAATACGATGATTATTAGAACCGTAGAAAGAACGCTGGCAAGGCCGAACCTGATAGATTCGGAGAAGTTGTATATCAGGACTGTCATGTGATACCACTGTGCAGATATCAAGAATATGATTGCGCTAACGGCAGTCATTGACCGGACAAAGGTGTATGACATCCCGGAAATGAAGGCTGGACGAATCAGAGGCAAGACGATAGTCCTGAAGACCGTGGTCGAATCAGCGCCGAGATCCTGCGCGGCCTCTTCTATTGCCGGATCTATCTGCCGTAGAGTTGCTACGCCCCCCTCAACCCCAACTGGGAGCTCTCTGATTATGTAGTTGATCACGATTATCGCTCCAGTACCGACCAGGATTAAGGGCGGTTTGTTGAAGGCCAGGACATACGAAATACCTATAAGCGTCCCCGGTATAGCGAACGGGGCAAGAATAAGCCCTTCAAGCACCCTCTTTCCTGCAAACTTTTTTCTCACAATGACCAGAGCCGCCATCATCGCGATAATCCCTGCAATTGGTGTCGCTACCGCTGACAGTGTGAAAGTGTCTACTATTGCATCCCTTCCCCTCTGCAACGCTTCGGTAATGTTCTTAAGGGTAAAGGAGTAGTCTATACCCCAGTTGGCCACGAAACAGCCGGCCACAATCGTTCCGTAAAGTCCGAGGATAAAGACGATGAAGATAACAATAAACGTTATAAGACCGAATTTCACAGGCTTTGAAACCAGATCGCTCAGTCTTGAAGAGGGTTTTCCGGTTACAGTTACGTAGGACTTTCTACTCACCCAGAATCTCTGAATTAAGAAGGCCGTCAGCGTGGGCATGAGCAGGAGTATTGAAAGAGCTGCTCCGTGGCCAAGTCTGTTTCTTCCCGTAACTTCAATATATGCCTCGACTGAAAGAACCTTGTACGAGCCTGCGAGAAGCAGGGGATTTGCGAAGTCGGCCAGCGAGTTTGTAAAAACGAGCAGCCAGGAACTCAGAACCCCAGGAATCGCGAGAGGGAACGTAACCTTTGAGAATGTTTTCCACCGGCTTCCGTTGAGGTCGAGAGAGGCCTCCTCCAGAGTTGAGTCTATGGCCTGCAGGACGCCCGAAAGAGTCATGAATGCTATAGGGAACATGCCGATAGTCTGTACGGCCGTTAGGCCTCCAAGGCCGTAAATGGTGAAGTCCTTCAGCCCGAGTATCTGTTTGGTAATTAGGCCGTTACTACCGAAGAGAAGAATAAGCGATAGAGACAGTGAAAATGGAGGAGAGATTACAGGCAGAAGGCCCATAGTGCTGAGAAACTTCTTTCCCCTCGTGGCAGTCCTGTTTATCACAAAAGCAAATATGAATCCGATGATCGTCGAGAATGAGGCAGTAAGGATACCGAGCTTCACGCTTCCCCATAGCGCACTGAGGTATTGCTTTGACGAAAGAATCGTCACCCAGGTCTGCATGGAGAATTTTCCGTCTGCCAGAAAGGTCAACCTGATGGCTTCAAAGAGCGGATAAGCAACGAATATAGCTACCATAAGGAAGAGACCGAGGATAATGTACCCCATTACCGGGTCTCTGAAGAACTTAGAAATAAAGAATACGATTACGAAGATAGCAAAAGCGCCAAACATAAAGATGTTCAGTAGATTCGCGTAGTTCTCACTGGCCTCCGCAGACATTAGAAAAACCAGGAACCCGGTCATATTGTAACGCGTTTCATCTATTAGTGGTGCAAGCACCAGCGAAACATTCCTTTCCTCGAATGTGTAGTCGAGGGAGGAGTAATAGTTTTCCAGGTAATAGACGCTTTCAAGCCCCTTTTCGAAGTCCTCTGAACTGCTGATGGATTCGTAGAAGACTTTCAGCTGTTCGTTAGGCGCATAAACCTGCAGTTCATCCCAGCCGGGAACACCATTTATATATAATATCTCGGCTTCTGTGAACTCCTCGTTCACGGCCACTATCCAGTCCTTCACCGTTTCCACGTCTCTTGGTGCAGATTCCGCAATGACTGTGACAAGCTGCCTCTGGTTTTCTCTGACAACGTCAAAAAACGAGTTCTTCAGTGTATCAAAGATCCAGAATAGTGCAATGAAGACAGCGATACTTATGAACCCGAACGATAAGAGCTTTCTCCAGGAATACAATTTGATCACACCCCAAGAGTAACCTTGATTGTCGAAGGCAGAATGAAGAAGAGCAGGAGACTGGCTCCTGCTCTAATCAATTACTTATTCCGCAGCGCCGCCGATCTCTTTCGTCCAGCGGTCGAGCAGTCTTTCCTTGTTTTCAGCATCCCAGACATAATCCTGATGAACCGTCTTGATTTCGTCCATGCTGAATGAGAGCGGATGCTTTGGGGCGATCTTGGAAACCGGTATTACGTACCAGCTTGCGATGATTGCCTGTGCCTCTTCGGTGAGTATCCAGTCGTAAAGCTTCTTGGCATTTACGGGATCCGGGCCGCCCTTTATCAAAGACATAGATGCAATCTCGAAGCCCGTACCTTCCTCGGGAACGGTAATCGTGATATCTGCACCTTCGGCCTTAAGCTTTACCATGTCATGGGCATAACCGATTGCGAACGGGATCTCTCCAATCGCAACGCTCTTACCGCCCGCAGAGCCGGACCTTGTGTACATCTCGATGTTCTCGTCCAGCTTCTTCAGATAG
>NZ_JFHJ01000278.1:0-4145 GCF_003666285.1 Mesotoga sp. HF07.pep.5.2.highcov
CTTCGCGTTGCTTATAGTTCTTTTCCTTAAAAGGATTGAGTTGTTTATCGGAGGGAGAAATCTTCCCAGAGTTTTGATAGTTGCTGAAAACAGTCAGGAAACGTCTACGAAGGTCTCCGAATGGTTCAAGGACAATGGATTGACGGTTGAGTCAATGGAAATTGAAGAGGACGATGAAGTCCTTAGTCTTCTAATTGAGTTAAGCAGAGGAGATGCCTTAAAGGTAAAAAACATTATGGTGGGTCTTTCCACACTGAAGGGTGTCAAGAGCGCAGAGCTTCGATGACTTCTATTTTCTTCGACAGATATGGTCTATCCAGAGTTCCTTACCTCCTATCGAAAAAGATGTAATCGTTCCCTGGAGATTAAGTACTCCTCCAGGACCGCTTACGATTGTTAGGGTTACGGTGACCCCGCCGATTACCTTACCGTTGATGTCTAAGAAGTCCTGGACATTTTCGAGAATGCCATTTATCTCCACATTGATGTTGCCTCCATATTCACCGTAGTAGAGAATCAGAGCGGATGGGTTACCGGGAACTTGAAGGAAACGGTGATGTTTTTCAGGTTGACGTCCTTTCCAGAATGACCTGCCAACCCGCCGTTGGTAACAGTCATCACACCGTTGGGAGTTGAAGTGCCATTTGACCATACGAATGGCTTCATATCCATTCGCGTTGTTTGCTCAAAGAGGATCTCGCTATTGTAGTACTTTGTCCCAACCCGGAGTCGATGGCGCGGCGATTGACTGTACTCTAAGAGATAGACCAGAGCCTATTCATCATGATTTTCGAAACAGTGAGAAGAAGTTTTCCGGACAGACTGATAATGGCAGACATTTCTAGTGTGGAAAATGTACGCGTGATTGCGAGGCTCAAGCCGGGCAATATTGCGACTACACTTTCGTGGTACACCACAGATACTTCACAAAGACTGAAGCCAGATATTGACCTTGTCACTATGCTTGTCAAAGAATTCGACTTCCCGGTGATGCCGAAGGGAACTACTGGGAGCCAAACCGGATGATCATGGCGTTTGAGGCAGGAGCTTCTTCAGTTAGTCTAGGGAGTGTAATCACTAGACCTCAGCTCATCACCAAGAGATTCAATGATTGCCTGGAAACATTGAAGAAGAACAGTGATTTCAGAGAGAGTGATGGCCTTGAAATTTCTAGATAAAGACCTGATCGTTGTTGGTGCAGGAACAGCAGGAATCCATGCCGCTATTACCGCATCAAGAAGAGGGCTTGATGTTATGCTTGTTGAAAGGAACGGCTCCGTTGGCGTTATTTCTACCGTCGGTTTATGCAGTCCCTTCATGAGATTCTGGCTTGGAAATGAGTCCCTTGTCTCGGGTATTCTCGAAGAAGTACTCTTCGATCTGCACAGGCGTGGTGGACTTCTGAGGGATTCATTCGATTTGGAGATTTTGAAGATGATCTATCTGGAGAAACTCAAAAAGGCTGGAGTCGTGCTCGCGTTTCGCTCGATTCCGGTAAAATTAATCTCCGCAGGAGGGTTTATGAAACAGATTTCGCTGCTTGTGTCAAATGTCAGTTTAACAGGTAAGTAGATGAAAGCTCTAGGAGTGGTCATCAGTGGTACTATGATAAAGACTGCGGTTGTGGCGTGCTCGGGTGAAATCAGTCAAAGGAAGAATCATGCAACCAGCAGGGATCTTAAGAATCAGATCCTCACGATTATTACTGAAGAGATTTCTTCAGATAGCGTTTCATCTATAAGAATAGGGACCGCAGGGACATTATTTCGAGGTGTTTAGATGATTAAGGCGCTAGTTCTTGGTGGAGGCGGGGCAAAAGGTTTTGCTCACGTCGGAGTTATTCGAGCGCTAGAAGAAAAGGGTTTTGTACCGGATCTGATCATAGGAGTTAGTGCCGGTGCGCTTGTAGGGGCGGGGTACGCTTTACTGTCAGATTCAAAGAGGCTGTGGGAGATCTCTCTTGAAATCTGTAGAAAAAGTAAGAAGCTAATTCGCTTTGCAAATTCAGCTGCAAGAGAAAATAGAGGCTTGTTATTCAATGCAGCCACTTGTATTCACATAAACACTTTTAGAGCGCTGCCTTTCGGATTGTACTTTAACGCGCTCAAGAAGGGTCTGAAAGGGTACAGATTCTCTGACACAAGAATTCCCTTCAAGTGCGTTTCAACCATAATGGATTCAGGTGAGTTATTCGTTCATGAAGAAGGAAGTATTTTCGAAGCGCTTAGAGCTTCCATGGCGATTCCTGGAATTATCTCGCCTTTTAGTCACAAAGGCTTCTCTCTTGCCGATGGAGGGATTGTGAATAATATTCCTGCCAGCATAGCTAAGGAAGAGGGCTGTACTCTAGTGGTGGCCGTGGATCTTTCTTCAAATAATAGAAAGGTCGGGATCGATACTTCAAATTCGATACTGGAAACAATCGATGGGTACAAAGTCGAAGAGTTTCAACGGAAGGAACTGGCTGTTGCAGATGTTGTCATTTCACCATTGAACAAAAGAAATATTGGTTTGCTTGACTTCTCATCCTGTATTGAACTCATGAATGAATCTTATGAAGAAACATTGAAGTTCGATCTAATTGGAGTTAGCCAGTGAAGATACATGTTGGTGGTTATGGTTTCCAGGGACTTGCCTCTATCGAGTACCTTGGAGATTTCGAGAGCGAAAGCAGAATGGTTTTGAACGGACTGGCGGGCTATTATGTAGCGGCTGAGAGAGCCATGGGTAAGAAGGAAGCCTTGTATCGGCTTTCAAAGTTTGTGGATGAGTTTTTCGTCACGTTGGAAGTGATGGATGGTGGCGCGCTTTCTTCAAAAAAGAGAGTGAGCGGCAAATTAGAACGAATTCGCCACTGTCGTATTTGGTCCAAAAGTAATCATATCTACGGGATAGCTGCAAGGGATTCTTATCTCGATGGAATTGCAGGGAAGACAGAGCTTAGTGCTGAAGTATTCAATCTTGAAACTAGGAAGGTTGAGCTCATCCGCGACGACATGAGAGAAGTTGCAGCCGCCTGTATTTCCATCCCGGGACTTTTCGCTCCTTACAATGATGTTTATGTTACTACGACTTATCTGAGCCAAATTCCTGTTTCGTTCCTTTCAGAAGGTGACACTGTAATTCTGAATCTAAGGGATCTCTCTACTGACAAACCAAGTACAGCTTCAGAAGTAGTTTTCCGCGCCATGGAGATCCGATCACTAAATTATGCAAAAATAATTCTCGCTAATTCCAGTTGCGTTTCAGTCGGAGTTAAGACTAGAGTTCATTCAGACAATGTGTTTAACTATCTAGATCGAGTTAAAAGGTCAGTATAGTTTGCGCGAATGATAGTATTGATTGTGTGGAAGTATTGAGACAAGCGGTTTCGAATGGAGGAATTCTAGTTGCTGAAGACGATGGTGGTAATCGGGACTCTTTTAGCCATGGGTTTCTATTTCATTAGTGGAACAAAGAAAGGAATAGATGAGATCGTGACGATTGAACACGATGGCAGAATAAGACAGAGTATCGTTCACCTGCCTCCGATGATTCAAGATGATAAGCTACCTGTAGTGCTGGTATTTCACGGTCTTTTTGGCAACAGTAACTACACTAAGAATACGTACGGAATGACTGAAGTGGGAGACAGAGAAGGGTTTATTACCGTGTATCCCGAGGGAACCGGTACATTGAACAGCGTTCTTTTGAGCTGGAATTCAGGTTTCTGTTGTGGTTACGCAATGGAAAATGATGTCGATGATGTCTCATACATAGCGGAGCTCCTTGGAAGATTAGAAAGTGTTTATCCCATTGACGAAAAGAGAGTCTATCTCATTGGACTTTCCAACGGAGGGATGCTGGTATATAGGCTCATGTCAAGTTATCCCGATCTCTTCGCTGCCTGTGCGATTGTTTCATCTTCTCCAGCCGGCGGAGCCAGTGAGGACAACGTTGTAATGATAGAACCTCCAGATACCGCCATTCCGCTCATAGTGTTTCACGGTATGGAAGATCCTATTATTCCTTTTGATGGGGGTTTTTCCAGTAGTTCTGAAGCAAATGGTATCTATTTTCCCTCGATAGAGGAGTCTGTGAAACTTTGGGCGGAGAAAATGGGCGCAGTCAATATGAGCGAGAAATCGCTCGAGAACGGTTTGGTT
>NZ_JFHJ01000675.1:0-6810 GCF_003666285.1 Mesotoga sp. HF07.pep.5.2.highcov
GAAGTCGACAGCATCCAGAAGATCGGTGCAAACCAGAAAGCTGCAAAGGCCCATAGAAGAACAGTCACTATCACTGCAGTTATTCGTTTGCTGAGTTTCTTCTTGTTTTTGGGGACTGTTGAAGTCATAGTTTCACCCCTCCGTCGATCGTATAGATTTGGTGACCAGAACTAGCTGAATCACTGCGAAAATCAGTACGATCGCAAATATATACCAGGAGATCGCCGCGGCCCTTCCGAAATCCTGTCGCTCAAATCCCACGAGATAGAGATAGTAAACGAGTGTACGAGTGGTCCCTGCGGGTCCTCCCCCAGACAATATATAGGCTTGATCGAAGAGCCCGAATGCCAGAATCGCCTGACGAACGACATCGAAAAACAGCACGCTCTTGATCCATGGGAGAGTTATGTAGATGAATCTCTTCCATGGTCCGGCTCCATCTAGTTTTGCTGATTCGTACTGTTCGGGTGGGATTCTTTGTAGAGCTCCAAGATATAGCAGTATGCTGAACCCAACGATCCACCAGACCGTAACAAGGATAATCACTCCCCAGGCTACAGAAGTGCTTCCAAACCAGGAAACCGCATTGTTGATGAGCCCGACTTTATCCAGGTAATAGTTGGCAAGGCCCGAAGGAAAGGAAGCAAATATCCATTTCCAGGAACTCAGAATTCCTACAGATCCGAAGAAAGCTGGCGAAACGAAGGCAACGAGTAACCAAAGCTGACCGAAGCGCTTTTTCTTGAGTATGTGGGCGAAAAGGATTGCCACAATTATTACCAAAGGGACGCTAATCAGTGCAAAGATTACAGTGTGCTGAACCGTTGGCCAGAACCTTGAATCGTTCCATGTCCGCACATAGTTATTGAAACCAATGAATACGTTTTCTTTCAGGAGACTCCAGTTGAAGAAACTGATAATGAGTCCGAATACTAGAGGGACAGCAACGAAAAGAATGAAAAAGAACAGGTGAGGGAGGAGGAACAACCACGATCCAACCTCCCTGCGGAAACTTCTTGGTGACTTAGAATGTGATTGTCTCAATTACTCCTCCTCCCTTCACCTTATTAACCGTTACTTACGCAGATCAGTTTCTCGACCAATAGTCGTCGAGAATTTCCTGAACGGCAAATGCCGCTTCCTTCATTCCAGCTTCTGGGGACATCGAATGGAGTACGAGGATTTCCTCTAGATAAACGGCGATTTCGGCCTCAATCTCTGAAATAAGCGGGAACATCTGGAACTGCCTCACATATTCAGAGTCCTGAGAGACCGCGTAGATATGAGGAAGCCTTTCCTTCAGTTCCTCACTCTCGGCAATGGACTTTCTTGCGGGAGTCTGTCCTGCTTCATACCAGTCTATTGCGTGGTCCCAAAGATACTTTATGAATGTTGTCGCAGCTTCAAGTACCTTTGGATCTTCGACCATGACAGCTGGCATTGCAAGCACGTGGGATCCTCCAAATACGGCCTTAGTGTTGCCTAGCTGAGGAGCTACTGCATAACCAAAATCCTCACCCAGCTGTTCCATCCATGGCTTGATAGTCCAGATACCGGTAATCAAGACCGAGCTTTCGCCCGACTGGAAGGAAACGCCTGGGTCGGCTACCTGCATCGGCAGAATACCCCTATCCTGCATCTCAAGCATTAACTTACAGACTTCGATTCCGGCTTTTTCAAACGCAGGTGCCTTGAAGTCGTCGGTAAGCACTTCACCGCCGTGCTGCCAGAGAAGGTGGAACCAGATCCATGTCCAGGCAGGGTTCTCATAATATGGTGTCAAGCTTCAGGCGTTATAGGCAACAAAGCTCCATGGCAGATATGAATTCTTCTCTCGTTTTCGGCGGGTTGTTAGGATCTAGGCCTACCTTTGCGAAGTTTGCCTTGTTGTAGGCCATGTAGAACAGCCATATGTCCAGAGGAATTCCTACCACTTTACCATCCACAACTAGTCCTTCGAGAACACCTGGGAAGATATCATCTGTGTCGATTCCATAGTTTTCAAGCCATTCTTCCTTTGTGAATCCCTTAAAATGTTCGAGGTAAAGAGGCATGTCGAATTTCCTGATGAACATGATCTCGGGCGCTGTCTTAGATGCAATACCCATTGAAAGTTTGTTCTTCATATCCAGAGAAGACTCTACGACCACATGAACAACTTCGATGTCAGAATGCTCCTCGTTGAATCTTGCCACGATTTCATCCATGTAAGCTCCATCAGCTCCGGTCAGCGGTGACATCATCGTAATTGTTATACCGAAAGAGAAACCAACGGCAAGAACCAGCGCAAGTACCATAACCATCAACTTTCTCACTGAGTTTCACCTCCTAGAAATACTAAATACCAGATTGTTAATGAACAAGAAAACGATCTAGTCTCTGATCTATTGCCTGTCATACCACCCCCCAAAAAAAATGATATTTCTTGATCAGTCAGACCGAAAAAATGAGTTAAGCTCTTCACAGAAAAATTGGTTGTTTGATTACGTTTGAAAGCACTGGCTTCTACTCTGGTTTGTCGGGAAATACATATATGTACGTACCTTATTGAAAAAAACCAAACATACTTGCCCACACTTCCGCACAAAAGACAGATCCAGAATTCTGCCACGATTAGAAATCAGTTGTTATTAAGAGGAGAATCAATTCACGGTCACATTGTAGCAAAATCGAAGAAGTTGCGCCAAATTCGATTAGAGCCGTTCTCTGATGATCTGAGCCGGGTTTGGGCCGATATCTTCATATTTCTATTAATCGAATATTGAAAGGACGGATTCTCATTGATTTCTTCGTGATTATCATAGAATAATGTCCGTACATATATGGAGCGTTGATTCCGGACTAATTCATGAAGAAGTCCGATATTTCGATCTAAACAGGGGATAGCATATGGCAACGATTATGACGGAAACTGTCTTGGAAGCGCAAACCATTTTGTTTTCCTTTTCTGATTCCTTTCGTGAAACGAACATGTAGGAAATGCCCTTTTTCATTTCTCGACTTTCTCTCCTCTTTACCGAAGTTCCTGGAACTTGAGAGGAAGAGACAAGAGGTTCGTATTTTGAGACGGAAAAAACCCAAATCCATTTTGACGTTGGGAATAACTTTCTCGGAAGATTCCATAGCCGTCGTTTCTATAATGGATTCCTATCGGCGTCTCTCTCGCAGAGAAGTCAAGTTCCTTTTCTCAATAGATCGAAGAACCTCGAACAGATATGAGAGAAGATTTTTTGTTTTGGCCTTCCGATTTCTGCTCCTCGGTGCCCAGCAGGGGTATTTTCTTTCACGACGCCAGTTAGCTTCTTGTGCCATTGCTAGTCCAATATTTTCTGAAAATCTAGTTCTTAGTTGCGTTTCTTATGGCTTCGAGGCACCAACCCTTACCAGTCCACTAATAAGAACCTGGGGCGAAGAGTACAACCACGATTTTTGACAACGTTGTTTAAGAAGGAATCGCTCTGGACGTCAGAGCCACAAGTTGATTTGCGAATGACGAAGAGAAACTAAGATAGTCACAGAGTGAAAGCCAAAGATGTAAATTCCATGATCGCTTAGCCTTTAAAGAGGGTTGCAGATGATCTGTCTTAAGATCAGAAGTTTGAGTTTCATAAAGAAAGCGGTTCAGAACTATTCCTTCACACCAGCAACTGAACTTCTTTCAATCAATTCCGGTTTATGGACAACTCTATAAGCTTTGGAGCCATTGAGCATGTCAAGAAGGATTTCGACAGACCTTCTTCCCACATCTTCTTTTGGGTGGGCAAAAGTGGTCAGGATGTCTCTGAAATCACCGATAGGCCCGTCATCGAATCCTATAACCGAGATATCTTCGGGTATATTTAGAGCAAGTCTCTTTGCTACCAGCTGTAGCTGAAGGGCCGTCGCATCGTTGTAACAGAAGATTGCAGTAGGGCGAATCTGCAGCGGTAACGACATCAGTTCATGAGCGATTTGCATAGGCGCACCTGTGAACTCCGAAACGTTGAAGGACTTTTCGTATATCTTTGAAAACCCCAGTTGTCTGCAGCGATCTACGAAGCTCTTGGCCCTTATGACGCCGGGAAGGTGTGTCGATTTGTATATCACGGCAACTCTTTTATGACCGTATTCAAAGAAGATCTCCGCCGCTTTTTCTCCTCCAAAGGCATCGTCAAGAACATTGCAGCTCACTTGATCTATGTTCCAGTCGCTGTGTACCAGAACAATCTTGATTCCCGATTTTGCCATAGATTTCACTAGATCTTTATTTGACCTCTTTGTAGCACTGTACACAGGATCGATTATCAAACCCTTTACCCCGGAAGCAATCCACTCCGACAGGATCTGCCGTTCCTTGACTGGATCCTCCGCCGAATTGCCTAGAAGCATCTTGTATTCATTTCGAAAGAGGTGGTCCTCGGCCCCGAGCACTATATATGGAAAGATGTAACTGGTTATTTGCTGGACTAGAATGCCCACGAGGTGGTTGTCACTTCCATAGCCTACAAAGGTTCCAAGGCCCGGTCTCCTGACTATTGCCGCCTCGAAAGAGAGCCTATCCAGAGCCTTCCGGACAGTTTCTCTGCTTGCACTGAACTTCTTCATAAGCTCTTTCTCCGTTGGAAGTTTATCTCCAACAGAGTACTTCCCGGACTTGAGTTCTTCAAGCAGAAAATGCTCAATTACTGAATACTTAGGAGTGATAACAGTCGCCTCCAGTTAGAATGTACGTACATATAGGATTCTACACCTGAATTATTTTTGAGTCAAGTTTTTGCACTCAGCTAGAATAAAGAATGATTGTCATCGATCGGGATTTTACTCAGCAGTCGCGCGGGAAAGCATAGCGGTAAGAGTCAGTCATTCAACAGTCAGGGTATCTTCTCCAGGAATGGGATCGTGCTCTCTAATCACGACGGGAAAGCACTGCTGAGGCACTGTTTGTTGTAGTTTTCCATCTTTTGCTGTTCACAAGGCTTTTTGGAAGCACCTCCTAAACAAACTGTGTCAAAGGTTCTATCGCTCGGTTCATATCTATTCTTCAAGCTTTCCCTGCAGTGGAAATTTCGATTTTTCAAGTTGAATGATTCGAAAGGAGTTGTCTCGGTAAGTTTCGCACATCTAGTGATCTACGTCGGCCCCAGTGTTTAATGGGGCTGCGATTGCGTTTATTGCATTATTCATGGTTTTTTGAAGGGCTAAGACGAAAAAAACTAGTCTATTTCTCTGAGAGTTATTTACTAGTAATTCTCTAAGAATCCAGTGGTGACTGCAAGTTACGGGTAATAGTAAGAGCTAAGTCCGGAATGAATATTTCTCGCCTTCCCATCTCGACTTCCCAGAAGCTGCACTTTCACAGTTTCCTTTGCAAGGATTGGTTAACCGACAGAGATTAGAAAACGTGAATGGCCCGCCTAATAAACGATACTCATCGAATAAGAGAAATCCAGCGTCTTGTGATGTTCTGAAGTGTTTTGAAGTACGAACCCCTTATCTTGTGCAATTTCTTCAAGGGTTTTGTCTGCCTCTAAGAACTCCCTAACTAATCTGAGTTTGAACTCAGGATCATAATGCTTGCCTTTCGGATGCTTCAGCCATATTCACCCCTTCTCCTTAGTCTACTATTCCTCACTTATTTGTTTAATTCCCCTGGGGGTGAATACGAAACCTTTCCATTCTCTTGATTCATTTACCAGAGAGAATCTAAAAAACTCGATACCTCCCTAAAGAGCTAACAAAATGGTACAATGATTTTGACTAACCGGTTAGTTAGGAAGTGGTGTGATGAAATCAAAGGATGCTAACGATGCAAGAGAAAGAATCATCGATGCATCGATAGAGCTGTTTTCAAAAAGAGGATTCCATGCAACTACTACAAGTGAGATTGCTGAGGCCGCAGGAGTGACGAAAGGGCTGATCTATTACTACTTCAAAAGTAAGGAGGAGATCCTAAGCTACGTAGTTAATTCCTTACTTGAAGATGCCACTTCCATCACCATGGATTTCGTCCAGGAAGGCATCATTCAGATGATCAAAGACGGCGAACTCGATATTGAATATGACAGGATGAAGTTTTCGAACGAGGAGTCTGCTATTGTTTTCGTGAACCGATTACTTGAATACTATGAAAGGATACTCGATTATCTATTGGGAAACAGGTTGTTGCTGAGGGTTTTGATGTTCGAATCATTGAAAGACAGCAAACACCATAACGATCTCTTCAGGCTGCTTGATCTCTCGAGAGACATTGACAGCAATCCCATCCTAAAATTGATTTCCGAAGCCGACCACGATTTCACTTACTCCCTGGACATGGAATTGTTCAAGTTCTTCTTCTCTGTAATGCCCCTTGTAACTTTTGCAGCATACTATGATGATCTGAAAGAGAGAAGTATGATGAGTGGTGATGAACTGCGCAACTCATTTCTTCAATCGTTCAGAGTAGTATTGTCTTCTTTGAAAAGCGGGAATGAGATTTCGCTCAGAACAAAGCGCTCTGACGATACTGAATGAAAGCGTCGGCCCGGAGTTAAGTCTGTATTTAAAGCGATCCAAGAAGTCGCGATATGGATTTGCCTCCTTGAAGTTGCACACAGAGAAAACGGAGGATACTAAGAATGGCATGGTACTCATTGGAACTAGAAGAGGTATTAGAGAAACTGAATGCTGATCCCAACAAAGGATTGAGTTCTTCTGAAGTGGAAGAACGATTGGCTAGATTCGGCAGCAACACCCTGAGAGAGGAACGAAAGAAAACCATCTTCGAGCGTTTCCTAGAACAGTTTAAGGACGTTATGATAGTTATCCTTATGGCGGCAGCCGCAATTTCCT
>NZ_JFHJ01000507.1:0-4624 GCF_003666285.1 Mesotoga sp. HF07.pep.5.2.highcov
AATGGTGGAGGCGGCGAGAGTCGAACTCGCGTCCGAAACCAAATTCCTTGCAGGCTCTCCGAGCGCATCCTGTGATCGTCGTCAACAGTCAAGACTTCACAGGCAGAGTCCGACTGTCCAAGCTCCTAAGTGTCCCCGGGAATACGGAGCATATTCACGGGCAAGGTCTGATTTTCTGACGCCCTTCATAGCCCACCAGACCAAAAAGCTATTCGGACGGCTACTTATTAATTATTAAGCAGCAAGTGCAAATTCGTTATTGGCATTTCTGCTTTTCCGGTTTTTTAACGCGGCTCCGGGACCTCGGCTCGCTCCTACAAGTTCATTGACCCCGTCGAAACCGTTTCGCCCCCATTAATAATTATATCATCGGTTTTCTTGAGTGTCAGTGATTCCGTGCTTTTCTAGCTTGTAGTATAGACTCCTTATGCTTATCCCAAGTTCGTTCGAAGTCTTCGTCTTGTTCCAATCGTTTCTTTGAAGAGAGTCTTTTATTATCTCTTTTTCGTAGTCATCCAGAAGGGCTGATAGACTTCCCTCGGGTAGCCTCTCTCTCTTGTCCGGTTTCTCAAGAATTCCCTTTATATGCGAAAGCCGTATAGTTTTTTCTTCTAGTTCCATACTTATCATTGCCCTTCCGATGACGTTTTCAAGTTCTCTTACGTTTCCAGGCCAGTCGTGTTTCTCAAACATGCGCAGAACTGCAGGATCGATTTCTGTAACCATCCTTCCGTACTCCTGATTTAGCCTCATCATCACTACCCTAGCTATCTCAGGAATATCCTCTGGCCTCTCTTTGAGCGGAGGAATTACGATTGGCACTACATTCAGACGATAGTATAGGTCGGGAAGGAATTCACCGGACGCGACGAGCTTCTCCAGACTCACGTTGGTCGCCGCAATTACTCTGACATCGAGTTTGTAGGTCTGATTTCCACCAACCGGCTTTATCTCCCTATCTTGAAGGAACTTCAGGAATTTTGACTGAACTGAGAGACTCATCTTAGCAACTTCATCGAGAAATACGGTTCCTCCGTTTGCCTCTTGAAGAAGACCCTTCTTTCCCCCTCTCCGGGCTCCTGTGAAAGCACCTTCGACATATCCGAAGAGCTCCGATTCGAGGAGGTTTTCCGGCAGGGCAGCGCAGTTAACGCTTATGAAGCTTTGTTCTCGTCTATCACTGGAATTGTGAATTGCGTGCGCAAAGAGTTCTTTTCCAGTTCCGCTCTGACCGTTCAGCAGTACTGTTGCTCTCGTCTTTGAAACCTTTCTCGCCTGATCAATCGCTACCTGCATCAGTTTAGACGAACCGGCGATATCGTCAAAAGTATACTTTGCCTTCATGTGTCGAAGGAGGCGCTTCGTGTCCTCCAGTTCCCTCGCGAGTCTCTCTATCTCAGAGATGTCATGAACAACACCCACGCTTCCCTTAAACTCACCCTTCACGAAAAGCGGAGTTACGTTGACCAGCACTTCCTTTCTGTTCGGACCGACTTTCAGCCTTGCGTTGTATATCGGCTTCCTCGTTCTTACAACTTCCAGATGAAGAGAGGAACCTTCCGCAATGTCAACTGTGGCCATTTTTCCAATGACGAAATCGGGACTCATTCCTGTTATTCTGGTGTAGGCCCTGTTTACGAGAACGATCTTTCCCTTTTCATCGGCCACCGAAATTGCATCATATGTTGCATCTATGATGGAGGTCAATAGACCCTCCATCTCCTTATGGTTAATGACTTCTTCAGCCATCTTTTCAACATTTGTTATGTCACGAAATACAGCCATTGCAGCATGGACTTCACCTTGTGAGTTGACGATGGGGAATCTTGAAGTTACTATCGTCTTTTCCTTGAGATACTGAATTCTGTTGAGCTCCGGCTCACCACTCTTCAGAACGATGTGCAACCTAGTGTTAGGTATGGTCTCTCTTACGAGAGCACCGGTCGCTTCCTCTCCATTCACTCCTAGAATCTCGAGGGCCTCGTCGTTTATGAAGGCTATCCTCTCGTCTGAATCGACAACTATTATTCCCTCTATCAGCGAATTCAGAATCCTTTCGAAAAGCTCTCTCTCCATTGCTTGACCTCTTTCGGTCACACACCACCTTCAGGATATATGTTCTTGAACAAGTTTACGAAATCATCTACGCTTAGTTCTTCTGCCCTGACGTCGATTCCTATAGCCATTGACCCAAGTAATTCCTCTGGTGAGTCCACGATGCTTTTCAGATTGTTCTTCAGCTTCTTCCGTCTCTGAGAGAAACAATGCCTGACAAATTTCCTGTACTGATCCCTTCTAGCTTCTCCTATCGGAGGGTTCTCAAGCAACGACAGCTCAATCACCATCGAGTCCACTTCTGGCTGCGGAATGAACTCCTTTCTAGAAACCTGAAAAAGCTCTCTCACTTCGGAAAAAGTATTAACATTCACCGTCAGTATACCGTATTCCTTCGTACGGGGTGTTGCGGTCAATCTATCCGCATACTCCTTCTGAACCATTAGCACAGCCCTGTCAAATGATGGCCCATCGAACATTATTCTCTCGATAATGGGAGAGGTAATGTAATAAGGAATGTTGGCAACATACGTGACAGAGTCGGGCAAAGTAGATAGATCGGCCTTGAGAAAGTCCTCGTAACGGAGCTCGCACCGTTCGCCCTCCAGCCTTCGGTTGCCTTCGGAGAACCTTGTGTCTATTTCAAACCCGATAACTCTTAAGCCTTTCTCCAACAGGATAGAAGTGAGCGAACCCGATCCTACACCTATTTCGACTATAGTCGACGACGGATTCAGTTCCACTGATTCGACAATCCTGCGAGAGACTCTGTCTGACTTCAGGAAGTTCTGCCCCAGCGCCTTGTTTAGCCTTATGTTTATCGATCTCTCTCCCATTGCTCCTCCGTTTCAGATAGGCTCTCAATAACTCTCCCATCTAAGCAAAAAAACCCGTCGGAAAGACGGGTGGTTTTCTGGCGGAGAGAGTGGGATTTGAACCCACGGACGAGTTGTGCTCGTCATACGCTCTCCAGGCGTACGCCTTCGACCGCTCGGCCATCTCTCCAACAGTCACAATTATATAGTTCGCAGTTTGAGTTGTCAACGAGATTCTGTGGTAAACTAAATGCTAGGTATAGAAATGTTTATATTTGGGGGTGTCTTAATGAAGAAGCTGTTCGGAACCGACGGGATAAGGGGCGTTATTAACGAAGAGCTCACACCCGAACTTGCAATGAAGCTTGGCAATGCCATTGGCAGATACTACACTGGAAAGTATAACAGGTTTATCATAGCAAAAGACACGAGGAGTTCCGGTGATCTTCTAGAGAGCGCAATGGCCGCGGGAGCCGCCTCCGCCGGGATGAACGTCGAGTTCGCGGGCGTAATCCCGACTCCAGCATTAGCGTATATCACGAACAAAGAGGGAACGTTGGGAGCTGTTATTTCTGCTTCCCATAATCCCGCTGTTTACAACGGAATCAAGGTTCTCGCCAGGGGAATGAAGATATCCGACGAAGACGAAGTGGAGATAGAGAACCTCATAATCGACACCCCGTTTCACTATACAGTTTATTCTGGAGTCGGCAAGATTAGTTATAAAGATCACTATAGAGATGAGTATATCGATTATGTTATAGGTCTTTACAGGAATGAGAGACTCCCTTCTGACGGGATCGTTGTCGACGGTGCCAACGGAGCAATTTCAACCGTCATATCTATGGTATACGAAAGCCTAGGTATAGGTGCGGAGCTTCGCGAAATCGAACCGAACGGGATTAACATCAACGACAAGTGCGGATCGCTATTTCCGAACTTCCTGGGCGATTCATTAAAGAAAGGACAGATCGGGGTTCTTTTCGATGGAGATGCAGACAGATGTCTATTCGTTCTTCCGGGCTCCAAGTTGATAGACGGCGATATGTTGATGGCGCTCAACTCGAGAAAGCTTGTGAACCAGGGACGGCTGAAGGGCAATAGGGTCGTTGCAACTGTAATGTCAAACCTGGGCTTCGAGAAGTATCTCACCTCGAAGAACATCTCGCTGGATAGAACAAAGGTTGGCGACAAATACGTTCTCGAAAGAATGCTGCAGACAGGCGGAGTCCTCGGCGGAGAGCAATCTGGTCATATCATCTTCCTCGACAGGAGCACCACCGGCGACGGTCTCATCACTTCACTTGAAACATTGAACTCACTCGAAGAGCTTGACGAAAGCCTCGAAGAGTTTGCTGCCTCTTTCCCCGTCTATCCACAGTTGTTGAAGAACGTTCCCGTATCAAACAAGAAGCTGGTCATGGAAGACATGAATCTTAAGAATAGACTCGAAGAACTGAAGCAGAATGATGATCTTCGAATCGTTCTCAGGCCGTCAGGCACGGAACCGTACATTAGAGTCATGGTTGAAGGAGCCGAGCAGCTGTTGGTCGAGGAGATCTGTCAGGAGCTGGTCGAGTTAGTGCAGGAGTGTAGTAATGGATAGGTATATATATGTGAAAGGCGCCAGGGTACACAATCTGAAAAATGTCAATGTCGCAATCCCCAAGAATTCCTTGACTATTATTACCGGCCTGTCCGGATCGGGAAAGTCCTCGCTGGCACTCGACACAATTTACGCAGAAGGTCAGAGG
>NZ_JFHJ01000099.1:0-1256 GCF_003666285.1 Mesotoga sp. HF07.pep.5.2.highcov
GATGAACGAGAGTTCACTCACCCTTTCATGTAGTCTTGGAGTGGCGGCGAGCAAGTTTCTCGTATATGGATGACAGGGACCCTGTTCTCCGTATATCTGTTGATTTGTTCCTATCTCCACTATCTTTCCTGCATACATCACCGCTATCCTGTCTGAAACCTCTGCCTCTGTTGCAAGGTCGTGAGTTATGAAGATGAATGAAAGGTCGAGTTTTTCCTTTAAGTCTTTGAGAAGGTTTATTATCTGGGCCTGTACAATAACATCCAGAGCGGTCGTGGGTTCATCACAGATTATAACCTTAGGTTCCAGAAAGAGGGCGGTAGCGATGGCGATTCTCTGTTTCATTCCTCCCGAGAGTTCATGGGGATATCTCTTCACTATATCGCCTGAGAGTCCAACGAGGTTGAGATACTTCTCTATTCTCTTTCTCGCCTCGTCTCTTTCCATCTCTCTGTGTTCCTGGAGGGTCTCCATCATCTGTTTGCCTATTGTGTATACGGGAGTGAGGGTATTCATTGCGCCCTGGAATACCATGGAAATCTTCTCCCAGCGTATATTCCTTCTCATTTCATTCTCACGCAGGGGAGTAATGTCGATACCGTCTACCTCTATCCTTCCTCCGACAATCTTACCCGGGGGAGTGGGCATCTTGAGAAGGGCGAAACCTGTAGTTGTCTTTCCACAGCCTGATTCTCCAACGAGGCCAAGAGTTTCACCCTTCTTCAGTGTGAAGGAGATGTCGTCAACTGCCTTCACGACACCTTTGCTCGTGTAGTAGTAAAGCTTGAGGTTTTCTACAGTCAATATGTTATCCATATTCATTACCTCGTCTTCAGTTTCGGGTTAAGTATCTTGTCCATTGCGAACCCGACAAATGCGAATGTCATCCCCATGAAGGCTATCGCCAGTCCCGGCGGTACTACCCACCACCACATTCCGCTCAACATCGCGCCTCCGCTGTTAGCAGCCTGTAATATCTGCCCCCAGGTTACGATCGTCGCATCTCCAAGGCCCAAAAGACTTATCGTGGCTTCTACGACAATTGCGCCCGGTACGTTGAGGGCCATTGAAGCGAAGGCGTAGGGGATAAGCAGAGGAACCATATGTTTGAAGATTATTCTCGTATTGGAGGCTCCAAGAGCCCTGGAGGCCTCAATATAAGTCTCTTCCTTGATCTGGAGTCCCATGCTCCTGACGGTCTTCACCGGTCCTACCCAGTAGAAGATGCACATTATTCCAATCATCACCCAGATATT
>NZ_JFHJ01000076.1:0-3992 GCF_003666285.1 Mesotoga sp. HF07.pep.5.2.highcov
CTATCAGAGAAGTCTACAAGCTTGCTAGGAAGTATGATGTCCAAGGCTATACGCAGATGGCAAAGAAAGATTTGATATTCGCTGTTCTTAAAGCCCAAACGGAATCTTATGGTTACTTCTTCGATCAGGGAGTTCTTGAAATCACTGACGGGGGATATGGCTTTCTTAGAACTCTGGATAACAACCTTCTTCCGAGTTCTAACGACATATATGTGAGCCAGTCTCAGATAAGAAGATTCAACCTTACAAGTGGCGATACAGTAGCCGGGCAGGTAAGACCCCCGAAGGAAGGCGAGAAATACTTTGCGCTATTGAGAATAGAGGCTATTAATCACAAGGCGATAAACTTCGCTGCAGAAAGAATTACCTTTCAGAATCTTACGCCAATCCACCCTGAAGACAGGTTGATTACCGAGACAGATTCTCACATAATGAGCACAAGAATGGTTGATCTCTTCTCCCCAATTGGAAAGGGACAGCGAGGATTGATAGTTTCACCTCCCAAAGCGGGGAAGACCATACTGCTGAAGGAGCTTGCTAACGGAATTGCTGAGAATCACCCAGACACCATAAGAATAATTCTGTTAATCGACGAGAGACCTGAAGAGGTCACTGATCTCAGAAGAAGCACAAATGCTCATGTAATAGCCGCCCCATTTGATATGCATCCAGAAAAGCAGATTAGAGTCGCGGAGATGACTATCGAAATGGCAAAAAGATTGGTCGAATTCAATTATGATGTTGTCATTCTTCTCGACAGTATTACTAGACTAGCAAGAGCCTACAATCTCTATGTTCCGCCCAGCGGAAAGCTTCTCTCCGGTGGTGTGGATCCTTCTGCGCTTTACAAGCCCAAATACTTCTTTGGAGCGGCTAGAAACATAGAAGAGGGCGGAAGCCTTACGATAATCGCTACAGCGCTCGTTGAAACTGGGAGCAAGATGGATGAAGTTATTTTCGAAGAGTTTAAGGGTACTGGAAATATGGAACTGATTCTATCTAGACAGCTGGCCAACAAGAGGATGTTCCCATCGATCAATCTTACTCTTTCCGGTACTAGAAGGGAAGAACTACTTCTTCCTTCAGATATTCTGAGAAAGATCTGGATTCTAAGGCGAATGCTGTCTTCAATGTCGGAAGAAGAGGGACTTAGACTAATCATGGAGAAACTTCGAGGCACCGGATCAAATGACGAATTCTTGGATTTGATTGAAATGGAAAAGAAGCAGTACTAGATGGGAGATAATGATGGTCAGACGCGTAATAGGAATTGATCTGGGTGGAACAGAGACAAAGATAGGGATAGTTGAGGAAGACGGTAAGATAGTCGAAAAAAAGGTGATCCCTACAAGAGTGTCAGAAGGTAGAACTACTGTCGTCACAAGAATTGGTGAAGCGATAAATGAGCTCCTTGTTAAGTCGGGTATCGACTCAAAACAAATTATCGGAATCGGGGTTGGTTCACCTGGATCGATCGACCACGATACGGGGACTGTGCTGTTTTCTCCAAATCTTCCCGATTGGTCGGGGTTCGGACTGGCAGCTATGCTCGAGAGAGTCACTGGAATAAGAACTTTTGTAGAGAACGATGCAAATTCCTTTATTCTAGGAGAGTGGGCATTCGGTGAGTTCAAAGGCAGCCAACACATGGTAGGCCTTACATTAGGTACCGGAGTCGGAGGGGGAGTGATAACCCACGGTATTTTGATGACAGGTAGCAAAGGCTATGGAGGGGAACTTGGACACACTATAGTTGAACCGGAAGGACCAGTTTGCGGTTGTGGCTCTCACGGATGTCTTGAAGCTCTTGCTTCGGCGACGGCCATAGTAAATTTGGCCAGGGAATATTCGAAGAGATTTCCACAGTCAACGATATTTGCGTCGCCTGAATTAAACTCTAAAGTGGTCTTTGACGCGGCACGGGAGGGTGATCTCGCAGCAACTCTGATCGTAGAAAGAGCAACCAGAGCCCTGGCTATTGCAATCGGAAATTTCATACATGTGTTCAATCCAGAACATATTGTCATTGGCGGTGGGATCAGCAGAGCTGGAGATTTGCTAATAAACGGAATAAGGGAAAAACTCCCGGCTTTCGTAATGACTTCTTTTAACGGGACCTTCAGCATCACTCTGAGCAAATTGGTAGAGAATGCAGGGATAACAGGTGCCGCATCGATAGTCTTTTACAGGATAAGTTGATTCTTCAATCGTTGGGTGAGGATATGTGCTTGTCTAGTAGGTTCCGGTATTCTGTACTTTCCAATTGTTCTTATTGATAACCTGAGAGCGCTTTCCGCAGTCATTCTATTTCCCGGTGAAATGAAAACCGGTTTCACACTCGTTCTTGTACATAGCGCATATCCTAGCAATCTACCGCCTGATGAGAGAATTCTGCTGCTTTGTCCTTTCTCTCTCGGGAGGCTTTCGACCTTTCCATAGAGAAGGCTTTTCGCAACGCCTATCGTCGGTATTTCTACGAAAAGTCCTATGTGGGAAGCTATACCAATCCCTCTGGGATGAGCTATCCCGTGTCCATCAAAGAAGAGCAGGTCAACTTCCGGTGATCTGGACAGCGCATCAAGTATAGCGGGCCCCTCCCTAAACGACAATAGACCGGGGATGTAAGGCGTCTCAACCTTTTTAAGAGAAAAGAAATGATCAACTACGGATAGAGAGCTGAACTCCATAACCACAATTACGGCGAGCGCAATCTCTCTAAAAGGGAAAGAAACGTCTATTCCTGCCACTAGTCTTGGCTCCCGAGAGTAGTCCTCAAATGTAAGCTTGTCCCTGAGTTTCTTTTGTAGGTCTATAGCTTGAACCGGTTCCATTGACCATGAATGAATATATTCGATATTCATGTTGTTCTCTCCCAAAGGAAGAAATCTATCGCTGTTGCTTCTGATAATGATTATGCCACATAGATGTTATAATTTATGAAAAGCTCTTCAAGTGGAGGTGTATGATGAAATTCGTCGCAGCTCGTTCAGAAATCCTCACAAGATTAGAATCGGTTTCTGGGGCAGTTGCTCCGAAAAGCGTGAAGCCAATTCTTTCGGGCATATATTTTTCAATGAAGGATGACTCAACGGTTAAGCTTCAGGCCACTGATCTAGAAACGGCAATTACTACAGAGCTGAGACCAAAGCACATAGATGGAAGGTGCGATTTTGTCATAGATGCGCGTCTGGTACTCGAAATAGTCAGAAATCTTCCAGAGGGAGAAGTTGTTTTTGAAACAGAAGATACAAACGTTATCATTAGGGAGGGAAGTGCCCGCTTCACTCTTCCAACAATGGATCCCGAGGAATTCCCCATTGTTGAACCAACCTCGGGAGGACTTGAATTCGCAGTGTCGGTTTCATCGATTGAACTGATGATAGATAGAGTGATTTTCTGTGCTGCTAGGGATGAATTCATGAGAAATCTGAACAGTGTCTACTGGGAATTCGAAGATGGTTACCTTCGACTTGTAGCTGCGGATGGATTCAGGATGGCGCTCTCCGAAGAAAGAATTGACCTTAACATCGATGACCACTTTCTGCTTACGCTTAAGAGCATGAAGGATTTGCAAAACAGTCTTAAAGCTGCAATGTCTGATTTGTTGAAGGTAACCTATGATGGTTCGCGTGTTCAGTTCCTTTTTGACGGCACTGAGATAGTAACAAAGGTTGTGGATGCTGAGTTTCCGGACTACAAGAAGGTTCTTCCCAAATCATTCAAGGCCAGACTTGTTCTTTCTACCGAGGTCTTTTCAGATGCTGTAAGAAGGGCATCGATTGCCGCAAGGCTCGGATCGGATTCGGTCAAGTTTGAAATAGACGATGAGCAGTTTAAGATAGTTGCTAGAAGCCTGATCACGGGGAATCCATAGAGATTCTTGATGCAAACAAGGAAGGAGACAACATTGTCATAGCCTTTAATCCCAGGTTCCTTTCTGAATCGGCTAAGAAGATTGATTCCGATACTGTGGAGTTGAATTTCGTTGATTC
>NZ_JFHJ01000319.1:0-4806 GCF_003666285.1 Mesotoga sp. HF07.pep.5.2.highcov
GTAATGAACCTTGGGTATGCACATCCAGTTGAGATTGAACCTCCGGCAGGAGTTGAGTTTGAAGTGCCCGCACCTCAAGCAATAGTTGTCAAGGGAATTGACAAGTATCAGGTTGGTCAGGTAGCGGCAAACATAAAGCGCTGGAGAATCCCTATTGTTTATTCAGGAAAAGGTATTCGTTACAAGGGAGAACAAGTCAGAACGAAAGTCGGTAAGAAGGTCTAATCAAGGAGGCGGCTGGAGTGTTCAAACATAAAGACAAGAAGGAACAAAGGCGAAAGAGGCATCTTCGTGTCAGGTCTGCAGTTTCCGGAACACCGGAAAGACCAAGACTGGCAGTCTTCAGAAGTGAGAAGCATATTTATGCCCAGCTTATTGATGATTCAAAGGGAATTACCCTTGTTTCTGCATCGACTGTAGATAAAGACATCAAGGCTTCAATAGAGAAGTCATGGAATGTTGATGCCGCTAAGAAAGTTGGGGAGCTCCTCGCAAAGAAGGCGAAAGATAAGGGAATAAGCAGTGTAGTCTTCGACCGTGGGGGTTTCAAATTCCATGGAAGAATAAAGTCACTTGCCGAGGGCGCTCGAGCAGGCGGACTACAGTTCTGAGGAGGTGAAGAAGATGGCTGAAGAGATGAAGAACGATCGCAATTCGAAATCTTCACGTGAAGGAAGAAGAAACCCCAGAGCTTCCAGAAACGCTCCTGTGGAAAAACAGGTTGAAGACAACGAATTTGAAGAAAGAATAATTGAAATAAGAAGAGTTACAAAAGTAGTTGCAGGAGGAAAGAATCTTTCTTTTCGAGTAGTCGCCGTCGTGGGCAATCGTGATGGGAAGGTTGGTCTTGGTATAGGGAGCGCAAGGGAAGTTCCGACTGCAATAAGAAAGGCCGTTCTTGAAGCCAAGAAGAATGTCACGGAGGTCGCTGTGAGAAATGAGACTATTCCTCACGAAACAGTCGGACGACAGGATTCAGCAAGAATAATGTTAAAGCCGGCTGGTCCCGGTACTGGGATTATTGCGAATTCGCCTGTAAGAGCCGTTGTTGAACTTGCAGGTGTGAAGAATATTCTGACGAAGTCGCTTGGATCATCTAACACACTCAATATGGCTAGAGCGGCTTTAAATGGGCTATTAAGTCTGAGATCCCCTCAGGACTTTGCAAGAATCAGGGACATACCCCTAAAGACAGTCTTCCACGGTTTCAGCGAGGAGGCAGGTCAGTAATGGCAAAGAGTTTAAGAATACGATTAATCAAAAGTCCGATTGGCTATAACAGAAGACAGCTGAAGACGGTTAAAGCATTAGGCCTTGGAAAGCTGGACAGTGAGATTGTTCAGCCCGATTCTCCACAGATCAGGGGCATGGTGAATTCCATAAGACATCTTCTTGCTGTCGAAGAACTTGATGACTGAAGGGGGTAGGAAGATGGCTTTTAAAGTTGAAGATCTAAGTCCGACACCCGGTTCTAGAACAACCGAAAAAAGAATAGGACGCGGTATAGGTTCGGGAATGGGTAAAACCGCCACCAGAGGCCATAAGGGTCAAGGAAGAGCTACAGGTAAGGTAGCTGCACGCTTCGAGGGCGGACAGACACCCCTATTCAGAAGAACACCGATAAAAGGGTTCAAGAACCGAGGATCTGTTGTTTATGCTACTGTGAACATTTCGACTCTCGAAGAGAGATTCGAAAGTGGCAGCGAGATTTCACCCGAGATACTCGTTCAGCGCAAGATACTCAAAGATCTTAAAGACGGAGTGAAGATACTTGCGAGAGGCGAACTGACAAAGTCTTTTATTGTCAAAGCTAATGCTTTTAGCGCTACTGCCAAGGAGAAGATTGAATCTGCTGGTGGAAAGGCAGAGGTGATCTGACAATGTGGAATGCCCTGAAGAACGCGTTCAAGATTCCTGAGCTGAGAGACAGAATCCTCTTCACGTTCCTCGCATTGGCAGTCTTCAGACTTGGTGTCTACATACCGATTCCCGGGATTAATATCCAAGCCTGGTCTGCGTACTTCGGTACTCTATCTACAGGTGGAGCCGGAGGCTTCATCGGCTTCTTCGATGTTTTCACCGGTGGAGCCGTTGAGCAGTTTTCAATATTCTTAATGAGCGTTACTCCGTACATAAACGCTCAGATTATGCTCCAGCTGCTGACTGCTGTTGTTCCTAGTTTGAAGGAGATGCTTAAGGAAGGCGAAGAGGGAAAGAAGAAGTATGCTCGATACACAAGAATGCTGACGATTGGACTCGCGGGTCTTCAAGGATTCCTGATATCATTCGGTCTCTCTTCGAACACGGCTATCTTGGCGATTCCCAGCAGGTTGCTCTTTGTGTTGCTGGCAACAACCACCCTTATCGGTGGTACAATGTTCCTTCTTTGGCTGGGAGAAAGAATCACGGAAAGGGGAATTGGAAATGGTATCTCAGTTCTGATTTTCGGAGGTATCGTTGCAAGATATCCTGCTTCCATTATGCAGGTAGTGGTAGCTTTATCGCCGTTACAGTGGGCGATATTACTTGCGATCGCTCTGTTCACAGTTGTGGCGGTTATATATGTTCAGATGGGAGAAAGAAGGATCGAAGTTCAGTACGCAAGGAGAGTTACTGGTAGAAGGGTGTATGGAGGAGTTTCCACGCACATTCCTATCAAGGTAAATCAGGGTGGAGTAATACCGATAATATTCAGTTCGGCAATTATGATGCTGCCACAGTTTATTGCTACGGCTTTCCCCGAGGGAAGTGGCGGTAGGAATATTATGCAGAGTCTCTTTGCTCAGACATCACCCCTCTATATATTGCTTTATGGAGGAATGGTTTTCTTCTTCACGTTCTTTTATAGTTCGCTTGTTTTTGATGTCAGAGAAGTATCGGATAACATACGTAACTACGGAGGGTACATACCCGGAATAAGGCCGGGCTTTTCCACTCAGCAGTATATTCAGAGAGTCCTTAACAGAGTTGTTTTCATGGGAGCCATATTCCTGGTTGTGATTGCATTGCTTCCATTAGTTATAGGCGGGATTTTCAGTATTGGCGGCCTCGCAATTGGGGGAACGTCGACTCTGATTGCTGTTGGCGTAGCTATTGATATATTGCAGCAGATGGAAACACACCTTATGGTAAGGCATTATGAAGGATTCGTAAAGAAAGGCAAGTTACGAGGAAGGAGATAGGATGAACATTATTCTAATGGGTCCTCCCGGAGCAGGGAAGGGGACACAGGCAAAGCGGATAGCCCAGATATTTAAGATTCCTCACATATCGACTGGAGATATGTTAAGGGAAGCCGTGGCTGCTGGCAATGACCTTGGGCTGAAGGTCAAAGAGATTATGGATAAAGGGCTTCTCGTCCCCGATGATTTGATGATCGACCTTGTGAGAGAAAGGTTGTCGAGAGAGGATACCAGGAATGGGTTCATTCTTGATGGTTTTCCAAGAACAGTTGAGCAGGCAGCTGCGCTTGATGAAATGCTAGAGGATCTAGGGAGGAAAATCGATGTAGCCCTGCTCGTTAATGCAGATGAAGAAGAAGTCGTAAAACGGATTTCTAGCAGAAGAGTTTGCCCAGAGTGTGGCAAGGTCTACAATCTGCTGACGATAAGACCGAAAGTTGAAGGTCGCTGCGATAACGATGGTGCCGAGTTGATTCAGAGAGATGACGATATGCCTGACACAGTTCGAGCAAGGTACAGAGTCTATTTGGAGAAAACGGAGCCAGTGATCCAGTATTACTCGAGTAACAAGAGCCAGTTTTTGGAAGTGGACGGGACTGGAGAGATTGATCTTGTGACTGACAAAATTGTGGAACATCTGGAGACATCTAGAAATGGTTAGGTTGAAATCTCCAGAAGAAATATGTAAAATCGAAATTGCTGCGAAGATTGTCGCAGAGGTTTTGGCTGAGATGGAGTCTTATGCAGTTGAAGGAGCCTCTGCTCTCGATATGGAAAAAGCGGCAGAAGAGTTGATTCATAAACGCGGAGGCATCCCCGCATTCAAGGGATATAGTGGTTATCCTTACACTCTATGCGTTTCAGTAAACGAGGAGGTAATTCACGGATTTCCCTTGAAGGAAAAAATCTTTGCCGATGGTGACATAGTCTCCGTGGATTGTGGGGTCAACAAGGACGGATTCATTGGTGATGCGGCAAAGTCTTTCGTAGTAGGGGACTTCAGGAGTGAAAAGGACAGGCTGCTTCTACAGCGAACGGAAGAAGCACTTCTAAAGGGTATAGAAATGGCTGTCGCAGGAAACAGAGTTGGCGACATCGGCTATGCCGTTCAGAATTGTGTGGAAAGCGCTGGGCTATCCGTAATAAGAGATTACGTCGGTCATGGGGTCGGTCTAAGCCTTCATGAGGATCCACAAGTGCCGAATTACGGAAGACAGGGAAGCGGGATGCTTTTAAGAACTGGCATGACCCTTGCGATTGAACCGATGGTCGCAAGCGGACACTATAGCTTAGAGATTCTGAAAGACGGATGGACTGCAATAACTGCTGATAGATCGCGAGCTGCGCATTTTGAGCATGACATTGCGATTCTTGAAGATGGTCCAAAGATTCTTTCTAGTTTGTGAGGAGGATCACTGGTGTCGGACAAGAGCGATATCATTAAGATGGATGGAACGGTTGTGGAATCGATGCCTAATGCGACCTTCAAGGTCGAACTTGAGAACAATCACACTGTTCTAGCTCACATCTCTGGAAAAATGCGCAAGAACTTCATCAGGTTGATCCCGGGTGATAAGGTCGTTGTGGAAGTATCGATATACGACCTGACCAAAGGAAGAATTGT
>NZ_JFHJ01000432.1:0-9467 GCF_003666285.1 Mesotoga sp. HF07.pep.5.2.highcov
AATTTCTCTCAAGAGGAAGTAGATAAGATACTTGAAGGGGATCTAAGCATTGTGCCCGAAGCTGTAAACAAGGCCGAAGATCTCTCTGAAAACACGACATGGTTCATTACTCAGCTGATAAACTTTCCCAGGCAGTCGAAAGAGATCCTGCTCTTTGCTCTTAACGAAATGAAGAAGTACTACGAAGAATCCGGTCTGAGAAAAAAGAATCGCGATCAGATAGCCGAAAAACTAAAGCTCTTCGAAAATGATCAGTATAATCAAATTGCCGAGGGATTTCTTGATTTTTATGGCATTAAGGCAAGAGAAGACTTGCCGCTTCATCTCTTGTTTCAGAATACACTGAAGTATTCAGGGCTTAAGTTTGCAAGCTCCTGCAATACCCAGCTGATAGTATTCAGCGAGCACTTCAAGCAGATTGAAGAGATTATGAATCCATCGGTTACGGACAATACTCTCAGACTGTTTCTCAGAAATCTAGCCGATCAAACCAAGATGCAGATTTTGAAGTCGATATCCGAGGAACCAAAATACGTGGATGAGCTTGCAAAGCTCGTAGGGCTATCCAAAGCGACAGTATCCTACCACCTTTCGACTCTGTCCGAACTTGCCCTGGTTAAGAGCCGAAAAGATCACAGAAGAGTGTACTTCTCTTTGAATAAAGAGCGTCTCGAAAAAATTCTGAAAGGACTTGAGACGCTATACGATGAAGGTGAGAACTAATGGAAATAATCACCGGCTATTTCGAAATATACGATCTGACAATGGCCATTCAGTTTTCGCTGAACACTGGTCCTGTTGAGAAGGTACTCAAGACGCTCGGGGTTGATTATGAACCCTCTTCTCAGCTCTTGGAATTCAGGGAAACACTTCTTAAGGATGAAGAGTGGTCAACGAGGATGTATATAACCTTTATGAACGAACTGGGTGTTATGGCTCCCATCCTCTTCCCAATAAGGCAGAAGCTTCAAGACGGTATGCAGGTGACAATTGAGGAAAGCCTTAATGTAACGGAAGAGGGAATCGAGTTGATAAGAGACCGTTTCATCCAGGTATTTGCAGATAGAAGGCTCAAGATTTCCCATGATGAGCTGAATCGTATGATAAGCGAGGAACCGCAGAAGGTCTCAAAGGCCATAGAGGCAATAGGCGGTGTAAGCCCGGATACTGTCTGGTTTGTGCACCAGCTACTCTTCTTTCCGAAGACGGCGATGGATTTCCTTTCCTCCAAGACGATGAAAATCTTAAACTATTATGAAGGAAGCGGTTTAAGAGACCTCAACACTCGGCTCGTAAAAGGATACATAGAGAGTAGTTCGTCACAGAAGATCAAAGACGCCTTCTCGAACTATCTCGACTATTACGATATCGTACTCGACGAGACGAAACCTGTATACATAACTCTTCAAAACTCGGTACCTCATACAAACTCTGGCCTAATGACATATCCGACCTTTCATCTTCTGATAATGGGTCTTGAAGAGGTTACCGAAGATTTCTCGGGCAGAATCCCGCAGGAAGTCAGGCTACGGAGTCTTCTTAAGGTGCTTTCCGACGAGACCAGATTCAAGATCCTGAAGAGACTCAGCAAGGAACCGGCTTTACAGAAGGACCTCGTTGAATTCACAGGCCTCGCCAAGTCTACCATTTCCTATCATATGGGACTTCTGTTCAAGTCATCGTTGATCGACGTTGATCCATTCAGCAGCATAATCTGTGTGAGAAAAGAGACTGTACGGAGGGCAGCAGCCGATATCAGAAATCTTTTGAATTTGAGGGATATGAAATGATTAGAGCAGTAATATTCGATATGGATGGCGTGATAATCGATTCCGAAAAGCTCTATAGAAGGGCCTGTACCGAACTGGTTTCGGAGCTTGGTGGAAAGATAAGTGATGAGCTCTTCGAGAAGCAGATGGGTCTTAAAATGTCTCAAACTCAGAGAGTAATTGTTCAGACTGCCGGTCTGGATATGGAGCCTGAGGAATTTGGCAGAAGGTACATGGAAAGGTATCTCGAACTTGCCAGAGAGACCGTGGTTCCAAATATCGGATTGATTGAGCTTCTTGATTTTCTTTATGGAAAGGTAGAACTGGCGATTGCATCGTCGACGGAGAAGTCCGCTGTTGAAGAGTTGATGAAGAAAATAAACGTGCTCGAATACTTCTCGGTAATCGTCGGGGGAGATGAAGTTAGGGAATCTAAGCCATCGCCGATGATCTATCAAAGAGCTTCGCGGCTTTTGGGAATTGCCCCGGAGGATTGCATTGTTATTGAAGACTCGCCAAACGGCATTAGAAGCGGTTTCATGGCCGGAATGGAGGTTCTTGGGGTAAGGCACGAGGAGAACATAGACCTTGATTTGTCGCTTTCAAAACATGTGTTCGATAATCTGAACGGGGTTAGAGAGTATTTGGAAAAGAGGTTCGATAGTTTAATTTAATCGAAGAGAATTTTCTCGAGTTGTTTTGAGCTTTTTATTTCCACGGAATTTCTATCTGGCATGAAGATGATTCCATCCTTCCGCAGTTCAGAAAAGTTTCGAGAAACGGCTTCTCTTGTTGATCCAAAAAGGTTTGCGAGTGTCTTCTTGGTATGAGGAAGTTCAAATGAATTGCTTCCCTTTTCAAGAGATAGTTCCAGAAGGTAGCTTGCCAGTTTCTTCTTGACGGTTGATAATGAAAGCAATTCAATGATATATGAGAGATTCAGTGTCTTTTCGGAAATGCTCTTTAGGTAAGAGAACAGAAAACGCTTGTTTTTGAAAGCATATAGGAGAGCTCTCTTCGGAATGCTTAGTATTTCCGAATCCTCTTCCGCGAAGACATGTGAGGCGCACTTTCTTCCAGCGAACGCAAGCGCTTCTCCAAAAATCTGGTTCTTTTCAATGTAATTGATAGTCTGTTCACGACCAGAGGGCAATACCTTTGCAATTCTTAACCTGCCCTTGAGAACTATACAAAGTGAATCGCAAAGATCATCTGGAGTGTAGATCACCTGATCGGGCTGGAACCTGACAGTTCGCGAAGCCGAAAGAACTTCGCTTTTTTCATCACTGCTCAAATCGTTGAAGAGATCTACTGTGTCTAACATCTATTCGCCAACCCTGTACCAGTACTGATATTCTTCTCGAAAGCCGATCTTAGAATAGAGACTTATCGCGCTCTCGTTGGGTTTGTCAACCTGCAGATAGGCTGTCTCTGCTCCCCGTTGCCTACCAAGCTCCAAGAGTTTTTCGGTTATCTCTCTCCCGTATCCTTTTCGCCGTTCCGATTCTCGCACCGCTATTCCGAAGAGTCCCACGTGATTGCTTTCTATTACTGCAAACCCGCAACCAACTGCGATTCCTCTTTTTCTAAGGATGATGAAGGGGCTGCCAGGAAGAAGCATAGAAAGTAGTTTTCTTGCCCAGGCTTGATTTTCTCTTGCCCTGCTATTCAGAGAGAAGAAGAGTTCGAGCCATTCCTCCTCGGGCCTTGAAGCGACATCGGCGTCTGAAAGATCGTGGGGTTCACTGCCTATCGCTCTCGTCATTACCAGTGCTCTATCCCTTTCTTCAAACCCCATCTCTTTGAGGACACTGTTCAGTCCTGCAGGCTTTGAGTCCGCGGTGAGCTTGAACATCGTCCTTAACCCCTTTGACTTATAGAACCTGCTAGCCTCTTCGATCTTTTGCTCTAGAGGTTCGAACCCATCGTAGATAGGATAGACGGAGTTTGACCTGTTTGTATATCCGCCTGCGTATCTCAATACCCAGCCATCAAGGAACTTTGTGTAACCGGCTGGCCAGGAGTTTAAGGAGATCTCTTCAAGCCTACGAATTCTGGACATATTACCTCCGATCATAATTCTTACCCACCGATTCCGGGGCAGAAAGCAAACTCTCTTGCTGTACAAAAACGAACATCCTGATTTTAGTGGCGCATATGAAAAAGCAAAATCCTCCTACACAGAACCGTACGAAAGAGCGAGAGCAAATTCAATCGGGGAAGTGCTTGAGAGGTGTGACTCTTTCAAAATACTTCTCATTGCAAGCAACGCTTCGATCCAGAATCTGTCTTAAGCATTCCCGTGAGTAAACTTACTGATGCTTTCCAGTATCGGTTCAATAGCTTTCCTGCTTGTGAAATCTACTGCCGTACTGTAAGCCGCCAGCATCCCTCTTTCATCGTCGGAAAGCTCTTCTCCGCGTCTCTTCTTTCCTTTGAGTTTACTCTTCAATAGAATCATCAAAATCTTATCTACGAGTCTCAATCTCTTGAAGTCAAATCCGCCCCTCAAATGGAAGAACTCAATCTTCTCGACAATTTCAGGCGAGAAGTTCTTTGCCTTTATGTCTTCGATAACCTCTGATCTCGCTGGAGAAGCTCCCACGGAGAAGATAATTACCTTCTTATTCTCGAAAGATTTGAAATTCTCTTTTATTGTAGACAATCCACTGATGCCAGTGGCATAGAGTGATCCGCCGAATACGATGCAGTCGTAATCCTTAAGTCTTTCAAGATCGACATCTTCAATATCAAAGAGATCGCCGTGGAGCTCTTCTGCAATCCATTCTGCATATTTCTTCGAACTTCCATATCTAGTTTTGTAAAGGACTACTGTTTTCGACAAGCTCTTCTTTTCCTTCTCCTGAACTGAAGACTCCACAGCTATTTTAACAGTATTTTGGGATTACTGCGTAAAGATCATAAAGCTCGTTCGACAGGACAAGGAGTCAATTTCTCTATTTGGATTTAAATGCATGAACTTGTTATCCAGAGTATTCTAATGTAAAATTGAGACTCTTACCTAACTATGCGGGAGGCTTGCTATGATTCGAAAATTCATGGCCTATTATCGGCCACATCTAGGGCTATTTTTACTGGATATGGCATGTGCTTTCATGATTGCTGGAATCGATCTGGTTTTTCCTAGATTCACTACATTGGCCCTGGATGATTATATCCCTTCGGGTAACATGAGAGGTATTGTGATTATCGCCGCAATAATGGCGTTTCTCTTTGTCTTGAGAGCCGTCTTCAATTACGTTGTCAGTTACTGGGGTCACGTTGTCGGGGTAAGGATGGAGTACAACATGAGAAAGGATATTTTCTCCCACCTGCAGACGCTATCTTTTAGTTATTTCGACAAGGTGAGAACCGGGAAGATCATGTCGAGAATAGTGAACGATCTTCGAGAAATCACGGAGCTTGCACATCACGGCCCCGAAGATGTCTTCATTTCTACTGTAACGTTGATCGGAGCCTTCATAATCTTAATGCAGAACGACTGGAGACTCACTCTCGTTGTCTTTGCCTATATACCTTTTATGGTCTGGTATGGAGTGAGAAAGAGACAGAAGATGGCAAAGGCATTTAGATTGGTGAGAAAGAAGATAGCGAACGTCAATGCACAGCTTGAGAACAGTATTTCTGGTATTAGAGTCGCTCAGTCATTCACCAATGAAGAATTCGAAAAAAGTAAATTCGATCTTGGCAACCAGGAATTCAAGGAATCCAGGCAGTTCGCCTTCAAGTCGATGGCCGAGATGACGACCGGTGTCGACCTGATGATGAACATGTTGAAAGTTACCGTTCTGGCTTTCGGGGGATATCTTACTTACTCAGGCGAGATAACCGTCGGAGCCTTTGTAGCTTACTTTCTTTACGTTGATCTATTTCTCCAGCCGATAAGAAGGCTTATGCAGTTTGCTCAGCAATATGAAGACGGAATGTCAGGTTTTGAAAGGTTCGTTGAAATAATGGAAACGAAGTCAAGCATCACAGATTCGCCGGATGCAGTTGAACTAAATGGTGTCAGGGGAGATATAAGAGTTGAGAAGGTCTCTTTCGCCTACGACGGAGGTGAAAACGTACTCACCGATATAAATCTCCATATTCCTGCCGGTAAGATGGTGGCTCTAGTCGGCCCCTCTGGTGGTGGAAAAACAACACTTTGCCATCTTATTCCTAGATTCTATGACGTTAAGAGTGGACGGATCACCGTTGACGGAGTGAATATTCGTGACGTTACCATTCACTCCTTAAGAACCCACATCGGTATTGTTCAACAGGATGTCTTTCTCTTTGCAGGAACAATTAGGGATAATATTGCTTACGGTAAGGGCGACGCTACAGACGAAGAGATAATTGAGGCTGCAAAGAGAGCGAATATTCATGATTTCATCATGAGTCTCGAGAACGGATACGATTCTTATGTTGGTGAAAGAGGAGTAATGCTTTCCGGAGGTCAGAAGCAGAGAATATCAATCGCGAGGGTCTTTCTAAAGAATCCTCCCCTTCTAATTTTAGATGAAGCCACTTCTGCGCTGGATAATGAGACTGAGCTGAAGATCCAGGAGTCTCTAGAAGCCCTTTCGAAAGGACGCACAACACTTGTAATTGCCCACAGACTTTCCACAATTAAGAACGCCGATGAGATAGTTGTGATAACGAACAATGGAATCATAGAAAGGGGCTCTCATGACGAACTCCTCGAGAAGGGCGGACATTACGCGGGGCTTTATAGGGCTCAGTTCAAGGGGTATATACCGGATATGTGATCTCTCCAGTAGATACTCCCGTAAATATCGGGAGGGTTGAGAGGGGTCAAAAAAAAGGCATGTTCATCAATGGCTTTGGAATACTCTGAATTAGCAGATGGAAGACTCTCTTGAAAGTCTCTCAGTTCTATGTCAGCCTGCGCCTTCCGAGCGCAAAATTTCAATTCGTGAAGTGAATTATGAAAATTCATTCTCCCGTTTGTTTGCCACCACTTGAGATCAAAGGTTTCGCGATCCGGCTCCAAGAGGTGTATTCCATTTTCAAACACGAATAAGTCTTTAGCTGTAGGGTTATCCACTTGAGGATTATTTGTTATACTTAGGCTGGTCTTGGATCTGTGGAGGGACGCATATGGACATAGAGAATGATTTTCTATTCAGATGGTACGAGCGGCAATTACTTGTTGAGGGAATGACCAGGTCGTTCCTGCTGAGATTGGCCGAGGAGACATTTGGTCATCTATGGGGCGCGACTGAGGAACTTACCGCCGAACTCCTAATTAGAAGTGGTCTTTCCGGAATCACTAGAGATTTTCCAAGGCACAGAATTCTCCCCTTTTATTCGCCTCTGATTTACAGGCAGAAAGAGACCATGGAATTCAGAGATGGAGACGATTTCAAAATCGAGGAAGATTGTGGAAAGAGAATTGTAAGCTTTCCACACACTCTGTCGATTATGTTCTCACCTTTGATAGCCGGAAAGGTTTTTTCCTGGCTCATGAATGGAAGCAACGAGATCGGTCCCATTTGTGATCTCCCGTTAGATTTGCAGAGGGCGTCCAGAAAGGGAAGAGTGATGGTTGTTGGTGCCGGCGGATTGGGCTGCCCATTGATAAAAATCTTGCTGGATAACGGAATTGATGACATATGTATCATCGAACCGGGTGAAATTAAACTTAACAATTTACACCGACAAATATTGTACGATTATGGAGATGTTGGTCTTTCAAAAGCGAGTGTAATTGAAAAAAAGATTGCACAGCGGTACAGTGGCGTTCGGGTCAAGATCCGTAAAGAAAGTTTCGATCCAACCCTCATCAAGACTGAAAAACCCGACGTAGTTGTCAGCTGCGTTGACAATTATGAGGCTAGGTATCTGATAAATGATTCCTGCTACCGCAACTGTGTTCCCTTTGTCGATTCGGCCGTAGAGAATTTTGGCGGATATGCGATGTTTAGAGATAAAAGAGTGCCTTGCTACAGGTGTTTCATGGGCGACAACAGAAAGGATACGGGGGCACAAAAGGGGATACTGACTTTTGTAAGCTATTTTGGAGGCATGTTAGAGGCGGCCATGGTGTTGACTTTTCTGAATACCGGAATGTGTGGAGACGATGTTTTCTGGTTTGACCTGAGAAAGGGTAAATTCGAGAGCATTTCCTTTGAACGACGTGAAGGTTGTCCCGTCTGTTCTTCAGCCAAGAGGTGACGAAGCTTGGAAGTAGTCTATGGAAACAATCGATGGAGTTTCGACAGAGATCTTACCTTCAGTGAACTGATAGAGGAAACACAGCTTGGGTCTGTCTCTCCTCTTGTTCTGGTAGACGGAAGATTTGTCGGTGAAGATGAGCTGATCTCGGCAAAGTCGAGGGTTCTCATAATCGTTGCAGCCAATGCAGACCAAACGGGCGCATAGTAACGCATACTCACGTATAAGCTCACAAAATCCCTTCTTTTGGTCTTCATCGTTTCGTGGCGGAATTAGGTTTTTTTGTAGGGATCCTCTTTTAAATGTAGAATTTTAAAGGATAGTTGGAATATATATGGAGGTGGAGAAATTGGAAAGAAAAAAGGTTTTGATTCTCGGCGCTGCCGGAAGAGACTTTCATAACTTCAACACTTACTACAGAGACAACGAAGAGTTCGAAGTAGTAGCTTTCACGGCGACTCAGATACCTGGAATCGATGGAAAAAAGTATCCTGCGGAACTCGCAGGCAGACTCTATCCAAATGGCATTCCGATAGTTCCGGAAGAAGAATTCGGCAAATTGATCGACGAGCACAAGATCGATCAGGTCGTTCTCGCATACAGCGATCTTCCACATCAATATGTCATGGAGAGGGCGGCAATAGCAAACGCACACGGTGCGGATTTCATTCTTCTTGGGCCCAGCAAGACAATGGTTAAGTCCTCGAAACCGGTAATCTCTATCTGCGCAGTTAGGACGGGCTGTGGAAAGAGCCAGACAACCAGAAGAGTGCTCGACATCCTGAGAGCCAAGGGGAAGAAGGTTGTCTCTATCAGACATCCGATGCCTTATGGAGATCTCGTGAAACAGAAGGTCCAGAGATTCGCCGATTATTCGGATCTAGATAAACACGAATGCACTATTGAAGAGAGAGAGGAATACGAACCTCATATAGATCGAAATGCCGTTATATATGCCGGGGTCGACTACGAAGCGATTCTCAGAGAAGCTGAAAAAGAGGATGTAGACGTAATAATATGGGACGGCGGAAACAATGATTTCTCATTTTATAAGACAGATCTGTATATAACTGTAACCGATCCTCATAGAGCCGGTCACGAGACTACATACTACCCGGGATTCACGAATCTTATGATGGCCGATGTAGTTGTTATAAACAAGGAGGAGACGGCTTCTCCAGAAGATATCGACATCGTCCGAAGGAATATTGCGAAATTCAATCCCGATGCCATTGTAGTTGACGGTGCTTCACCGATAACCATTGAGGGAGGCAAGTCGTCCGAAATAAAGGGCAAGAGAGTTCTCGTCGTAGAGGATGGCCCGACCCTGACCCACGGTGGAATGAAGTACGGTGCGGGATGGGTAGCGGCTAAGAAGTTTGGTGCATCCGAGATAGTTGATCCAAGGCCTTATGCAGTAGGATCACTCGTTTCAACATATGAAAAGTACAACCACCTGGATCAGATCCTTCCAGCGATGGGATACGGTGAGAA
>NZ_JFHJ01000614.1:0-9200 GCF_003666285.1 Mesotoga sp. HF07.pep.5.2.highcov
GAAGAGCTTTTCCGAAGCGCCGTGACTATGGATAACGTTTGCCGTTTAAGAGAGTTCTTCGATCGGGTCTCTCCAGATTTCCCCGCAGTTTATGAGGTTGCCGCTCTTCTATCCTGCGAACGTGGTTTTATAGGTGAGGTAAGAAAGAAGATTTCTGAGGATGGTCAGATCAAGGATAATGCTTCTCCTTTACTAAAAGAAATCAGAAACGAACTGAAAAACCTTAATAGAAACCTCAGGGGAAGACTGGATTCAATAATGAACAGATACAAAGATAGCTTGACTGATAGTCTTATTTTGACCAGAGAAGGCCGCTATGTCTTGCCGCTTTCGGCGAGCAAGAAGAATGAGCATCAAGGTGTTATTCATGGTGCTTCCGGTAGCGGTGCAACGGTATATTTCGAGCCTCAGGAGCTTATCACTCTAAATGATTCTATGAGGATTCTGTTATCCAGAGAAGAGGAGGAAATCAGAAGGATACTGAGAGAATTGACGACTCTTTTCTTTAGCACATTTGAAAGGCTTGAGCCTTCGCTTGAGGCACTTGGTGTTCTTGACGGTCTTTACGCAGCATGTAGATACTCAAAGAGTCGACAGGGTGTCTTCATAGAGCCGTCCCCTTCAAGACTTTTTCTTCTTAAAGATGCGAGACATCCGTTGATCGATGATGAAGTGGTGGTACCGATCACCTTCACCATGGAAGAGGGGGTTAACGGTGTTTTTATTACCGGACCGAATACTGGAGGAAAGACTGTTGCAATGAAGACGATAGGTCTTTCGGTCCTCCTGATGCTATGCGGTCTTCCTGTTCTTGCAGATGGGTTGTCGAAGATTCCACTCTTTAGTAGACTATTCGCCGATATTGGAGACGAGCAATCGATTGAGCAGAGTTTGAGTACATTTTCATCACACATATCCAGAATAATCAGAATAATTAGAGACGCCGATGAAAATTCGCTTGTTTTGCTCGATGAGTTGGGTGCAGGTACCGATCCCGTTGAGGGGTCGGCTCTATCAATAGCAATCATTGAAAGACTACTGGAGAGATCCAGGCTGATCCTTACCACTCACTTGACCCCAATCAAGCTTTATGCAATGGAGCGTTCCGATGTTGTGAATGCCAGTGTTGAATTCGATATATCCACTCTTAAACCTACTTATCGTTTATTGATGGGTATTCCCGGTTCTTCAAATGCTCTTGAAGTCTCGAGCAGGCTTGGCCTCCCACAAGAAATAGTTGATAGAGCCCGCTCCTATATCGATAGTGAAGCCAGAGATCTCGAAGCTGTAATTGGGAAGCTCCATAGAGAGAGATCTTTACTGGAAGAGGAAAGAAGAGGTCTCGACAAAACTAAAAGAGAACTAGAAGGAAGGACAAAGGAGTTCGAAGAAAAATTATCGATGATAAAGGAAAAGAGATACAGAGAAGTGAGTAAGGAAATCGATGAACTGGAAAAAAAGCTGGGATCTATCATTAAGGATGTCGAGATGGCTATAAACCTTTCAAGGGCTCCCGGTGAAAGAGAGAAAGTTGAAGCTGTGAAGAGACTTAACAACCTAAAAAGAGAGGTCAGGAATTTTGGGGCATCTTATCCAGAAAAAACCGATTCTCAGATTCCGGAAGTTGGCGACATAGTTAAGCTTCTGGAAAGCGGAGCTGAAGGGATCGTTAGCGAAATAGATGGTGACAGGGTAGTGATAGATTCGGGCAAGATTACCCTGAAAGTTCCGTTATCACGTGTCCGAGTGGTCGGAAAGCCGGTAGTCGAATCAGAAATGTCTTCGTTTGAATTAGATAGTGGAAACTCGAGCCAGGAGATAGATATTCGAGGCAATATCACTGAGGATGTTCCAATTCTCATTGATGATTTTCTTCAGATGCTAAAAGCCAGTGGGAAGAAACAAGGCTACATAATTCATGGGAAAGGGACGGGCAAACTTGCCGAAGGTGTCTGGGCTTACCTTAGGCGTTCAAAAGGAGTTAAGAGTTTCAGGATCGGAACACCCTTAGAAGGCGGAAGCGGTGTGACAGTTGTGGAGGTTTGAACCTGAATATTAGAACAGGAATCGACATAGTAGAAATCTCTCGTATGACTGAATCTATAGCACAAAGAATTCTCGGTAAAGATGAAAAAGTTATCTATGATTCTCTAGGCGGAGAACGGAGGAGAATGGAGTTTGCCGCCGGTCGTTTTGCTGCTAAAGAAGCCTTTGTAAAGGCTCTTGGTAGAAAAGACATCGAATTCTCCAAGATTCAGTTTCTCACTGATGAAGGAGGGAGACCAATTCCGTCCGATGAACTGAAGCAATTGATAAAGAACTCTGACCTTACAGTAAGCATATCCCATGAACGAGAGTACGCGGTTTCGATTGTTATTCTTTTCGGGGAGGATCAAAATGATAACGTTTGAAGAAGCTAGAAAGCGAATCGAAGAGTTGAGAAAGGAAATAGATTATCATGCTTACAGGTATTACGTTTTGGACGATCCCGAGATCCCTGATTCCGAATACGATAGCCTTCTTAGAACACTCATTGATCTTGAAGAGCAGTACCCTGAGCTTAAAACGCCTGATTCGCCAAGCATTAGAGTTGGTTTGAAACCCGTTGCTTCTTTCAAGGAAGTAGTTCATGAATATAGACTGTTTTCTCTCGATAACACATACTCGGAGGAGGAAGTGCTTCAGTTTGACAAAAGAGTAAGGGAAGAGCTCCAAATCGAGATAGTACGCTATATGTGCGAGTTGAAGATCGATGGCCTTTCAATCTCAGTGAAGTACGATAATGGCCTTCTTGTGAGAGGTGCCACAAGAGGAAATGGCTTTGTTGGAGAGGATGTCACCGAGAATATCAGGGCTATTAAATCTATTCCCTTGCGTCTTAGGCAAGATCTTTCAATTGAAGTGAGGGGTGAAGTCTATCTTCCAAAGGATGTATTTCACGAGATCAACAGAGCTCGTTCGAAAGGTGAACTTCAGGTCTTCGCCAATCCTCGGAATGCGGCGGCCGGAACTCTGAGACAACTCGATCCCAGAGAGGTCGCTAAGAGACGATTAAATGCCTTCTTTTATCATGTCGTTGAGCCATCAAAGTTTCAGCTGAAAAGTCAGAGCGAACAGCTCCAATTCTTGAAGAGTATCGGCATGAGAGTTGAGCCAAACAGTGAATTAGCTGAAGGTACAGATGGTGTGATAGCGTTTTGGAAGAAATGGTCGCAGTCGAAATCTAGTCTCAATTACGCGGTAGACGGCACGGTAGTAAAAGTTGACGATCTCCATGCTCAGGAGGAATTAGGATACACGACAAAAGCACCTAGATGGGCTATAGCGTTCAAATTCCCTGCCGAGCAGGCTATGACAAAGTTGATCAAGGTTACCTTCGGGGTTGGCAGGACTGGAACTATAACACCGGTTGCTGAGCTCGAACCGGTTCAACTTGCAGGTACTACCGTAAAGAGAGCAAGCATGCACAATTTCGATTTTATTAGTGAGAAGGACATAAGACTCTTTGACACAGTAATAGTCCAAAAAGCTGGAGAGATCATCCCGCAAATCGTTAGAAGTATTCCGGAAAAGAGGACCGGTAAAGAAAAAAGGATAACCCCGCCTTCTAGATGTCCTGTTTGTGGCGGAGAAGTGGGGAGAGAGAAAGAAGAGGATGTTGCTCTGAAGTGCCTGAACCCCACCTGCCCAGCGAAATTAAGCAGAAGAATACAGTTCTTCTGTTCTAGGGATGCGATGGATATCGAGGGACTGGGCGAGAAACTGGTCGAGCGAATTGTTGAGGCGGGCCTTGTGAAAAACCCATCGGATCTCTATAAGCTTAACAAGGATGATCTTCTTAGTCTAGGAGAGGGCATTGGTGAGAAGACGGCAAGCAATCTGATTGAAGCCATCCAGAAGAGCAGGAGCAATCCCCTCTTCAAGCTGATAACTGGCCTGGGTATTCCAGGAGTGGGATCAAAGACATCAAGAGATCTTGCGAACCACTTTGGTAGTCTTCGTGGACTTGTCTCTGCAGACGAAAAGGAACTGCGAAACGTTTCAGGCATCGGTGACCAGCTGGCCAAAGATATCAAAAAGTACTTCTCTTCTCCGGAAGTCAAAAAAGAGCTCGAGGAGCTATTGAAATACGTTAACATTCAGGATGAAGATTCACCTGGGTCAAAACCGTTGAAGGGAATGAAGTTTGTGGTTACGGGAACGCTTCCGGGATACTCTAGAAAGGAAATACAGGAGAAAATTATCAAACTGGGTGGAGAAGTTGCTTCGTCGGTCTCAAAGAATACCGATTTCTTGCTCTTAGGTGAAAATCCCGGTTCTAAAGAACAGAAGGCGCGCGACCTCGGAATCAAGATCATTGATGAAAGAGATTTCGAGGAGATGATAAAATCCTAATGCGTTATTTCGACAACAATGCCACTACCAAAATGGAAAGTGATCTCGCGGAGAGATTCGCAAAACTGTGCGTCGAAGAGTATGCTAATCCGAATTCCATGCACTCTTTTGGGCTAAGAGAGGCTCGGTACCTCGAGGAAGCACGCCGAAAGATTGCCCGCTCGCTTTCTTCAGATCCTAGGGAAATCTATTTCACTTCTTGCGCAACGGAAAGCATTAACTGGATTCTAAGATCCAGCGTTCTTTTCAAAGGAAGAAAAAAGAGAATCGTTACTACATCGATCGAACACAAAGCAGTTCTGAATACTTTGAAAGACTTAAAAGCAAGTTCAGACATTGATTATACAACGGTCGGACCCGAGAGAAACGGAATTGTCAAAGTTGCAAAGCTTCTCGACGAGGTTGACGAAGAGACTTTTCTTGTCTCCTTGATGGCAGTAAATAACGTAACCGGCGCTATTCAACCCTATGAGGAGATTGGCGAAGAGCTTAGGAAACGGAACGTTCTCTTTCATCTGGATGCCGTTCAAACGATTGGGAAGATCCCCATTGATTTCGTTAGCTGCTTCTGTGACTACGCCTCTTTTTCTGCGCACAAGTTTCATGGTCCCAAAGGTGTCGGAGTCACTTATATTAGGCAGGGAGCGCCCATTAGACCATTAATTACCGGTGGCGGTCAGGAGAGGGGAATGCGTTCGGGAACACAGAACGTCCCCGGTACAGCTATAGCCGCTACAGCCTTGCAGCGAGCCGTTGAGTGCACACAAGAGTCATCTTCCAGGTTGAGAGAGTATCAGCATAGGATAAAAGAAACCGTTGAGGAACTAGATGGAGTTGTTAATACACCGGAAAACTCTATATCCAATACAGTCAACGCTTCTTTCGCAGGAATCAGATCCGAGGTTCTGGTTAACGCGCTTTCTGAAGAAGGTGTCTTTGTTGGTACTTCTTCGGCATGTTCTTCTAGAGGAGATGGAGGCCAGTATGTTCTCGATTCTATGGGACTTGATTTCTCACTTGCCTCCAGTTCAATTAGGATCAGCATGTCACGGTTCACAACCGAGGAAGATGTGGCGTTTTTGATAGAAAAACTGAAGAAAACGGTTCCTCTTTTGAAATTTTAGCCACAAACGGTTATAATTGACTGTAGTTTGACCTAAACGCCTTTGAGGTGATAATAATTGCTCAGAAGCATGACCGGATTTGCGAGGGTCGAGAAGACCGTTCGCGATGTAAATGTATTTGTTGAGTTGAAGACAGTCAATTCAAAGTACTTGAACGTGGATGTGAACATAGGAGATGCTTTCTCTGAGCTTGAAATGAATGTTACCAGGGTTATTAAAGAGAATCTCAAGCGGGGAACTGTAAGGGCGAGAATCGATATTTCTCTGGTCAACAGTGATGATCTTCTTCAACCAGATTTCGGAATAGCCTCCTCTGTCTATAATTCCTTGAAATCAATAAAAGAGCGCTTTGAGCTTGCGGGGGACGTGACTGTTGATTCAATGGCGAGGTTCAAAGAAATTATGCGAAGCAAGCCATCGGAAGATCTCGCGAAGAAAATCTGGAGTGTAATTGAAGAACTCCTAATGGAGGCAATTAGTGTCCTCAACAGTGATCGAGAAAGAGAAGGTGAGAATCTCGCCTCAGCATTGAATGAATACCTGTGCGAGCTCGAGTCCATTGGAAGGGAACTGCAGGATAGTTCTAAGGATATGGTTCTCTATTATCGTGACTTTCTGAAGAAGAAGGTAGAGCAGATTTCTGATAGTCAACTCGACGATAACAGACTGGAGCAAGAGGTGGCGCTCCTTGCAGAACGGGCAGATATTTCTGAGGAAATTGTAAGGCTTATCTCACACATTGAATCATTTAGAGAAGTCATGGCTTCTGAGAAGGAAAGCGGTGTGCAGCTCGATTTCATCTGTCAGGAAATGCATCGTGAACTCTCGACAATTGCTTCAAAGTCAAAGAAGCTGGCCATAACAAATCTCTCAGTTGAAGGAAGGACGCTAGTAAATAAGATTAGGGAGCAAGTTCAGAACATAGAGTAGGAGGTGTTTCACTTGTACGGACTCATTAACGTCGGGTTCGGGAATGTTATCATCGGAGACAGAGTCATTGCGATAGTGAACCCCGAATCGGCGCCACTGAAGAGGTTGAAGGAAGTTGCGAAGGACGAAGGAAAACTGATTGATGCTACATATGGAAGAAAGACCAGAGCGATTGTAATAACTGATAGCAATCACATAATACTTTCTGCGATTCAGCCCGAGACGATTGCTTCCAGATTTATGCAGACTTTCAGCGATATCGAGAAGCTTCTGGAAGATATCAGAGTTTCTGGACAGAATTTCGAAGAATGAAAGGTATAGTCTTTGTGATGAGCGGTCCTTCAGGTGCCGGAAAAACCTCGATACTCAGAGAAGTACTCCGATCCAACAATAATCTAGACTTTTCAGTTTCTTATGCAACGAGGGAAAGACGGCCTGAGGAAGTTCAGGGAAAGGATTATTTTTTTGTCACTCCGGAGGAATTCAAACGACTTCAGAAAGAAGATGAATTTTTAGAATGGGCAAAAGTCCATGGGAATTATTATGGGACCTCTAGACATCAGGTCAGCAAGAGCGTAGATTTGGGCAGAGATATTCTGCTTGATGTGGACATTCAGGGGGCCATGTCATTAATGAGCAAACTCCGAGACGCCGTCTATATATTTGTCGCACCACCTTCTTACGAGGAGCTGATCAATCGCCTTCAGTCAAGGGGAACAGAAGACACTCAATCTCTAAGAACAAGGCTTGAAGATGCAAAATGGGAACTTGAACAGGTGAAGAACTTTCAGTATCTCGTTATTAATGATAATTTAAAGCATTCGGTAAGTCAATTTGAAGCAATCATCACCGCCGAAAGGTTGCGTGTTGATAGAATGGTCAGAGAAAAGGGAGAAAGATTCTTGTTTGAGGAGAAAACATATGATAATTAATTACGATTTGCTTCTTAAGCGAATAAGGCACAAGTACGCTATTCCAGTAGCCGCTGCCAAGAGAGCGGAGGATCTGGAGGACTTCGGTAGACCGAAGCTTGATCCTTCTACCGTAAGGGCTGCCGGGGATAAGATCACGATAGCCCTGAAGGAACTTGAAGAAGGCTACATTAGAATAAGAAATGAAGAAATGCTAATGATTCTCGTCCCGAAGGTTAAGTAAACTATTAGTAGTGTGGACTCGCTTCGCAGATAAAGAGATTCTTTATTTGAGTTGTTGACAGGGATAAAGTGATTAGATATAATAGGTATCGTGCGTCGGGCCAACGTAGCTCAATCGGAAGAGCGGCTGATTTGTAATCAGCAGGTTGGGGGTTCAAGTCCCTTCGTTGGCTCCATAGGTTAACTATCGGTGGTAAGGTGCCCGAGTGGTCAAAGGGGGCGGACTGTAAATCCGCTGGCGGAACGCCTTCGGTGGTTCAAACCCACCCCTTACCACCATTAATTTTGCTACTGTTGAGGTGCATGCAATGGCAAAGAAAACAAAGGGAAATAAGGTTCTTGTAACATTGAAGTGTTCCGAGTGTGGTACTAGAAACTATTACAGGTTCAAGAACCGCCAAAAAAAGTACAAATTGGACTCGAGTAAATACTGCCCAAAGTGCAGGAAACATACCGAGCACAAAGAATCCAAGTAAGGTTGAGTCGGCTCAACTGAGTCAGGAGGAATCCCATGGCCAAGGCAAAGTTTTGGAAGTTCCTTTCCGAAGTGAAGAACGAAGTTAAGAAGGTGACATGGCCTAATAGGGAGCAGATGATCTCTTCTACCAGCGCCGTGCTCGTCATACTGATTGCAGTAGGTGCGTTTTTAGCACTTCTAGATGTTCTCTTCACTAATGCGATCGGATCACTTTTGAATTTTTTGACAGGCGCTGCTTAATGCTGTTCGATGTTGGTGATTAATTGTGCGAAAGAAATGGTTCATAATTCAAACATACTCAGGCCTTGAAAACTCTATCAGAGAGGCAATTCAGATTAAGATAGAGTCTTTCGGTTTTTCGCACATGTTTGGTAAAATCCTAGTTCCAGAGGAAACGAAGCTTGATAGAACGAATGTCGCGGCAGAAAAATACATAGTTCCCGCAAACGCAAGGCTTCTCGTTAAGGACAATGAAGATGTTGCCAAAGGGGATCCCGTCGCCGAAGAAGTTGAGATAAAGGTCAAGAATGATGGTACAGTCGCTGAAGTCAAGAATTACCGTGTGATATTCATTGAAACTGCCGACAGGCGTTACACAAAGACTTACTACATTCCTGAGAGCGCAAAGATAGAGACCGGGATTAAGGCGGGCGCAAGAATAAGGCAAGGGATGCCTCTGGCAAAGCAGGGTGAATATTTCTGTGAGCTTGACGGAAAGATCGTCTATACGCAGAAGATGAAACGGATTGTAGTCGACAAAGAGAACGGAGAAGAAGACGTCTATCTCGTTCACCCGGATAGCTATGACGCCAAAGTCGCAAAGAAAGGCAACCATGTGAAGCGTGGTCAGATGTTTGGCGAGACGAGGCGAATATTCTCTAAGACGGAAGGTAGAGTAGAGATCTCCGACCTTCCAGGACGTAAAGAGATCAAGATCTTCAAAATAACCAGGACAAGGCTTTATCCCGGATATGTTTTTATTGAAATGATAATGAACGAGGAAACATGGAATCTCGTCAAGAATACTCCGAACGTAGTCAATTTTGTTTCAGTAGGCGGTCAACCCGTTCAACTTAAGGAAAAGGAAATTAAGGCTCTTCTTAGATTGGTTGGCATTGA
>NZ_JFHJ01000637.1:0-1236 GCF_003666285.1 Mesotoga sp. HF07.pep.5.2.highcov
GAGCTTCAGGCCATTGGCGCTGGTGCTGTTAATCAAGCTGTGAAGGCAGTTGCCATCGCTTCTAGATTCCTCAGAGAACAGGGTACGAAAGTGTACATGGTCCCTGGATTTGTGGAGATTCAGATTGGTGAAGAGATGAGAACGGGGATCACCATTAAGATTGTTTCGGAGAAAGACGAAATCAAATAATAGGGGTTCGGAAATCTATGAAAGTGGGGAGAGGTCATTGATCTCTTTCTTTTTTGTTTTGAGAGTCTCGAATAATCGAAATCAGATTTGACAAGGAGGTTGCATATGATCACTGTAAGTGACATGTTAGACATAGCTCTGAGAATTGAGAGTGTCGGTTATAGTTATTATCAGAAACTCAGTGAGAAAACTTCGGGCGAAGTGAAATCGTTGTTTGTGAAACTTGCCACGGAGGAAAGGGAGCATGCGGCAATATTCAGAGAGATGTTGAAAGAAGCTGAAAATTCACCGACTGCTCAAGATTGGGAAGATAATGTTGGTTATTTGAAGTCCTATGCAGAGATATCTATATTTCCACGAATTGAATCGATTGATGTTCCAAACAACATTAACAAAGCAATCAGCAGTGCGATGGAAGTAGAAAAGGACAGCATAATATTCTATTCAGAACTTTCTTTTTTCATACCTGACTGCAAGGAACTGAAGGATATTATCGAGGAGGAACGAAGACATCTTCATGATCTAGTGAAGTTGTACGGTTCCATATAACTGACGAGATGTTTCAAGATTCGAGTGGTCGTCAGTGATATTGCTTAATTTCGATTTTCTGTTCTTTATAAGGCGATTCCGTTGATTAAAGTCGTGTTATGTTTTTTCTCCGTTTTTTCCGCTCAGCGACTGGCTGAGTAATCTATACGAAAAGATTTACTGAATGAAACAATTGGGCATCTGAGGAGAAATCTGTGTTCTTTGTGATAGAATGATCTTTGGATGAATTTTTGGGAGAGTGAGCTATATGTGCCTGGCTTTGTATGAAGAGTGGAAGATCTGTCTTTTTAATCGACACAGAGCTCTTTTTTCCCTCCGTAAAAGCCCTTTGTCTTCTTTCCGCACAGTTCAAAGGGTGATGATCAAAATCGCAAAAGCCATAGATTCTTCAGTTAGACCTCACGAGATATCGTGAGGTTTTTTTTTGCTTCGTGGACAAATTTAAATCTTGAGGAGGGATTTTGTGAGCAGTGAGAATTCAGCTTACCAGGAGGTAAG
>NZ_JFHJ01000534.1:0-1465 GCF_003666285.1 Mesotoga sp. HF07.pep.5.2.highcov
GCAGATAATAGCCGAGAAGTCAATTAAAGCTGAATTGGCTTCACTGGGAGTCTACCCGCCTGTATTTGTCGTATCGGCGGTGAAAAAGCAGGGGATTGAGAAGTTATTGATTGCGCTTTTATAGATATTCAGGAAAAGGAAAAAAGGCGGGGGTTCCCCGCCTTTTGTTTTAATTGCCTGTTATTTGAAGACAGCATAAAGAATAACAAGCGGGCTCATCAAAGAGGCAACGAGCGAGATAACCGTTATTAGCATGTTAAGCGAGGGACCGGCAGTGTCTTTGAAGGGATCTCCGACGGTGTCACCATTGACAGCCGCTTTGTGTGCGTCGGAACCGTTCCCACAGAAGGCTCCATCCCCGGTAAATTTCTTTGAGTTGCCGCACATTTCTCCACTGTTAGATATCAAGAGCGCGTCGGACAATCCGGAGAGGATCGCACCACCCAGGAAACCGCCGAGGGCATGTAATCCACCTATGAATGCAGCAGGAAGCGTAATCCCAATCGCTATTAGACTCGGAAGCATTAGCTCCTTTAGAGTTCCGGTTGTTCATATCTCTACGCATCGAGCATAGTCCGACTTGGCCGTTCGCTCTCAGATCTTTCATTTCTGTCAGGAGAGGCTCTCTCGAATGAAATCCCTGAACTTGTCGGCACTACCACGGGGTCTTAGTTCTAGATTTTCCCGCGCCGTTTCGTAAAGCCCGAACTTCATCGAATAACCTTCCTTCCATTCGAAATTATCCATTAAAGACCAGTAGATGTACCCAAACACTCGGGCACCCTTATCCATTGCGCTTCTAAGGCTTTTTAGGGCCGTTTCTATGTATTCCCATCTTCTCTTGTCTGTACCGTCGGCGATACCATTTTCTGTGATTATGATCGGTAATTCATACCTCTTGTAGGCCTTCAGTACTACGTCTTCAATTCCCTGCGGAAAGAATTCGTAACCCATCTCTGTCTTTTCAAATTCATCTCCGACAACGATCTCGGGAAGCGGTTTTGCATACTTAGCAAACATTCGGGTGTAGTAATTTACTCCGAGGTAATCTAGTTTTGAGGATATCCCCGATACTGCTTCTCCGGTTCCGAGAGGTTTAACCATCTTTCCATTCTTCAGGCTGTCCAGAAAGCTGTAGTTGTAAACCCTGTCAAGATACTTGGACACAATTCTGTCTCCAGGGTGGAACGTTCTCAGAGGAAAGAAAGGAATCATGTTTACTGCCACGCCCACCATAGAGAGGGGATTGGACTCTTTTATGACATCATAAGCCTCACTATGAGCGTAAAGTAGATTTGCAAGAACCCTCATCGCTCTCCCCATGTCTTTTATTTCCGGGGGCCATTCTCCCATGAGGTATGACATTACCGCATAAACATTCGGCTCGTTTATTGTCACCCAGTAATGAACATTCTCACCCATAGATGAGACGATTGTCGAGACGAAACGGCGAAAGTAAGGTAGA
>NZ_JFHJ01000339.1:0-1991 GCF_003666285.1 Mesotoga sp. HF07.pep.5.2.highcov
TTATCTTCAACGATTATCTCGATCCTCTCTTTAGATTCACTAAGTTTTGCCGCAATTCTTATCTTGCCGTTTTCAGGCGTGTACTTTATTGCGTTGTCCACAAGATTGAACACAGCTCTCGACAGATGCTTTCGATCACCTGCTATCTCTAGGTTCTCCTGTAAGTCGGTTTCGATCTCGATATTCTTTTCCTTCGCGAGAACCATCATCGTTTCCAGAACCTCCCAGATTAGAGCGCTCACAGAAAAGACCGCAAATTCCCTTTTCGGAAGAGTATTCTCCAGCCTTGTAATAATTAGCAGATCGTCTATTACGCTGCTCAACCTCTCTATTTCGTTCTGAATCTGCAAAAGAGCACTTACATATTCCTCGGAACTGCGATCTCTATGAAGCGTAACATCCACTATGCTTCTGATTGCCGTTAGCGGTGTCCTGAGCTCGTGAGCGGCGTCAGATGTAAATTGTCTCTGTTTCTTCACAGATTCCTCGAGCCTTTCGAGCATTCCGTCGAATGTACTGGCGAGATGACCCAGTTCATCATCCGGGAGGGTGAGATTCAACCTCTTATTGAGCTTTTCAACACTGATTTCCTCTGCGAGAAGCGTGATTCTTTCAACGGGTTCCAGTGATTTCTTCGCCAAATAGAAGCCCCCAACTACTGCAAGAATGATTATTGTAGGGCCAATCAACATCATGAGCTTGATAAACGAAACAGTGCAACCCTGACGCTTGAAAGAGATTCGCCCACTTGTATCCATCCCCATTGACCTATCTGCAGGGTGAAGATTCTCCAAACTCCAACGGAGGTCGAAACGCTTGAAAACTCTTTGTCAGTCAAATCTATCGAGGCTTTCAGTATTCCAAACGGTCCAAAACCCTCTACTATGCTTCCAGAATTGTCCATGAGTCTTACGGCAAAACCCTCTGCCAGAAGCCTGTTGGTTAGCGAATCCATTTCGACCGTCTTTTTGAATACTGGATAGTTCTGAACAATCTCTATGTTCGCCAATAGCTGTGAAGAGACAATTCTCAGCGAAGAATCTGTTTCGCTGTGCAGTTGAGCACTCAAAATCATGTAGATGAGAATGCTGAAAGCAAATAAAATCACACCAAGAAAGAGAACATACCAGAGGGTTAACTTTATCCGTATCGGAAGTAGTTTCTTCATTCTATCAACCTAGCTTGTAACCGAATCCTCTCACAGTATTGATGAGTTTCGTAGGGAACGGGTCGTCTATCTTCTTTCTCAAATACCTGATGTAGACATCTACTACATTAGAATCACTGAAGAAGTCCTGATCCCAGACGCTTTCAGCAATCTGAGTTCTGCTCAACACCTGATGTGCATTCCTCGCCAAATGCTCCAAAAGGCGATACTCTTTTGGCGAAAGTTCTATCTCCTTGTCGCCACGCTTGACGGTATGAGAAACGGTATCTATAGACAGATCGCTAACTCTCAGGACCCTGTCGAAACTTTCTCGGGGTCTCCTGAGCAACGCGTTCACTCTCGCAAGAAGCTCCTTGAAGGCAAAGGGTTTCACAAGATAGTCGTCCGCCCCAGTGTTTAGTCCCTTTACTCTTTCATCTACGGAGTCAAGAGCCGTGAGCATAAGGACCGGAGTGTGGTTGCCGCTGGCTCTAAGTTCGCTGCAAACTTCAAACCCGTTTTTAATAGGCAAGAGAACATCCAGTATAATTACGTCATACGGATTGGATGACGATAGTCGTATCGCTTCATTTCCATCCTTTGCGGAGTCAACTACGAATCCCTCTTCTCTCAAACCCTTTTGGAGAAAAGCAGATATCGTCTCTTCATCTTCGACAATCAAGATTCTCAGAACTACACCTCCAGAAATCAAAAAACCGGAGGGGAGACCCTCCGGTCAATTCTAGCATCCCAAATCAGTATCTTGGATCTATATCAGTAAATCCAGTCAGTCTCCACTCCTTCAGGGACATTTTCCTTCATGTAATCTGAAAGCTGTAATAGC
>NZ_JFHJ01000228.1:0-1597 GCF_003666285.1 Mesotoga sp. HF07.pep.5.2.highcov
CCTTCATGTAATCTGAAAGCTGTAATAGCCACTCCTGAAGAGCAAGGGCTTTATTAGGATCGGTCGGGCTCCAACCCTTCCAACCATGGCCCTGGTTTGGACCGAAATCGAAGGTCATGTCGGAGACTGGATTTTCCATCTTCTCCATAGCTGCCTTCAAAAGATAGACGGCCTCATTGAGATAATAGTTGTCCATATCGCCCACTGCAACGTGAACGTCTCCAGCAATTTTCGGACCAATCTCTTCCCAATTTTCCTGAAGAATATAGTTAAGATCAAAGTTCTCTTTCCAGTATTCGGCAACATCCTTGTTTATTTCGCCGGTAATTTGGTCCCAAATGGGTTGAGGGAATCCATCTACTCCCACAGGGCTATATGTTGATTCCCATACGGACCATTGCCCGCCGGATCTGTTGCTCGGTCCTGCAGCCATCTCATAGTAGTTCTCCTGCTTAACGGTGAATCTGATATTTCCGTGAGTGTCTCTTGCACTCGGTCTTTCCGTCTTTACCCAGCCGAAGTCAGAGTAATAAGCATTGTCGTCATTGTAGATATTGATTAGCTGGTAATAGTTGAAATCAACCGCATCCGGATACCAAACATATGTTCTCCCGAAGAAATCTGGATAGAAGACCTTCATTGCAAGAGCTTCCCATCCACCGGTAGAACCGCCAGCAAGAACTCTTGCCCACTTCTCGGGAATCATTCTGAACTGGCTTTCTAGGTAGGGAATGAATTCTTCTGTAATTGCCGTTCCGTATGGGCCTGAGTTTTCCGAATCAACTGAATAAGAGGTGTCGTAATAAGGTGTCGCATCTCTGAAAGAAACAGCGATGAATCTCGCATTGCCGTCCTCTGTCCAGAACTTGTAGACATCGTTGTCTACTCTGAATCCTACCGGCGCGCCTCCGCCAGGGAAGTGGCCCTGATAGTAAATGACAGGGTAATATACATCTGGGTTATCGTAATAGCCTTCAGGAAGAAGAACATTGGCGCCGATATACATGTCTTTTCCCCAGAATTCCGACACCACGTCACTCTTGATCTTTACGTATTTCACCCATTCTGTGTCTGTGTAATTTCCCTGCTGAAGTACCATTCCCGGCTCCAGATCGTAATCAGGCATTATTACTTCAGTGATAGCAAGTTCTACTGACCCTGGGTTTGCAGGATCAAGATAGACTTTCTTTGTCTTGCTCGTAGCATTACCAATGGATTCCCAGAACCATTGACCGTCGCCGGTATCGTCATGCATAAGAATTGTGTGACCGTCTGCCCTGTTAAATGTCGTGTAGACATTAATCAGTGCCTGAACGAAATATTCTCCAGCAGGCAAGTCAGATAGATCGATGGGATAGCCGGCTACTGCCATATCTCCATCGGAGATCTTCACAACCGATTCAGAGGTCATTTTGAATACATCTTTCCCCCAGAAGGGAACTCCTCTAACATCTGTCTGCATACTTGGCTCACTGGATGAGTCTTTGCTGACAATAACGAAGACCCTTCCATTTATCGGTGTCTCAAGGCCTAGAGAAGCCACTGTATCAATGGCTTCCTGGCTCATTGACACTTCGAAAGTCAGTGAAAACGCCGT
>NZ_JFHJ01000621.1:0-6099 GCF_003666285.1 Mesotoga sp. HF07.pep.5.2.highcov
CAGTTAATTTCAACCATGAGAGATATGAAAGAAGAACTGAGTTCAAAGGTGAACCATTATATCGACCTTAGATTTTTAGGTACGACTGTGACGTTAGACGACTTCGGAACGATGCAGGAGACCTATAATTCGCTCTTTCAGCAGGTCAATGCGAGGTACCAACGTGCTTCCAGGCTAATATCAGACTTGATAGAGAAACCAGCCTCTTACTCGGCATCTTACGATAGAGAATTGAGGGAGATCGACAAAGCCCTTTTCAGGGCTAATCAGATATGGGTACAGAAGGAGAGCACCTACTTCTATTTCGTGAGGTGGCTTCTGAATTCGGTGATTGTTGCCCTTTCCGTTTCTTTGATAAGTGTCGCCGTCGCCGCTCTTGCGGCCTATCCTTTCAGCAGGATGAGGTTCCGTGGGAGGAAACAGGGCCTTCTAGGGTTGCTCTTAATTCAGATGTTCCCGACGATAATGTTCATGGTCGCATTGTACGCTCTTCTTCAGTTCATTGGGGGCTTGATTCCATTTCTGGGGCTCAACACGCTTGGCGGCCTGATCTTCGCGTATTCCGGTGGGATAGCTTTCAATATCTGGCTCATCAAAGGTTACTACGATACCATCTCGAATTCTCTGGAAGAGGCTGCCATGATAGATGGAGCAACGAAGTTCCAGGCCTTCACAAAGGTGATCCTGCCCCTTGCAAGACCAATTCTTGCTGTAGTTGCAATACTTACATTCATGAGTATCTTCAACGAGTACCTGATCGCCAGAATACTGCTGCAGGATATGAACAAGTGGACATACGCAGTTGGTCTCTGGCAGTTTTCTGGAAGATTCGAAACAAGCTGGGGTCCATTTACGGCTGCTGCACTGATTGGCGCGGTTCCCATGGTAATTTTCTTCCTCGTTCTTCAGGATTACATCGTAGGTGGTCTTACTCAGGGCGGAGTTAAGGAGTAAAGACTGCTTTTTCGGTTGTTATTTCATAGATTTCTCAAGGTTATCGCTCTTTCGGAGCCCACCCGCTATATCGAGCGGGGCGGGCTCTTTTGAGAATCAGTTTTTTCGAAAGTTTGTTCAGAGAGGTTTTCTTTTTTTGTTCGTAGAACAAGTGGTCGTATATAATTTCATTGAGCCGACATTGATGAACAGCATTGACAAATTGTGATGGTTGGTAAGGAGTGGGGAGTGTAGATCGTTCCGTACCGGAGTTGTCTACCCTCGATAGAAAGGAGTTTCAATGGAGCTGAACTTTCCTCGATACGACGGGAGTTCGATAGTCAATTTCTCAGCCGCAATTCTGGAACATTTTGACGCCGACATTCCTCAGGGCGTCAAAGCATACTCTTTGAAGGATAATGGGCTCAGCCTTGAGGGAATAGACAAAGTAGTAGTCTTTATTATTGACGCGGTGGGATACTACAATCTAATTAAGGTACTGGAGAAGAAAAGCTTCAAATATTTCGACCAGAAAGATATACGAATTTTAACCTCCGTCTTTCCTTCCACAACTGCCACAGCACTTACATCGATATTCACTGCAACACCACCCGGAGAACACGGAGTACTGGGCTATCTTCTGAATGTCCCGGAATACGGTGGACTGGTCAACATGATTGAGCTAGCCCCGTACACCCAAGACCGAGATAACCTGACCAGACTTGGATTCGATCCCCTAAAGTACAATCCCAACCCCACGATCTTCGAATTGCTCAAAGAAGTCGGAGTAAGAGGTTACCATCTCACTTCGAAAAGCTTTGTCAACACAGGTCTCACGAGGATGCATTCGCGGGGCGGCATAGCCCGGGGTGTTCACGGCCTCGGCGATATGTTTGAGGAGCTGAGAACGGCCCTTTTCTCGGAAGAGGCTGCCAGTGTCACGCTGGTCTACTGGGGATTAATAGATACTTACGGCCACAGGTACGGACCGAACTCCCTATCTTACACATCTGAAACTGCAACGGTTATTTCAGCAATTGAAGAGTTTTTCGAAGATATAGCCGAACGCAATACGGCTTTCTTCATTACCGCTGATCACGGCCAAATAGAGACTCCCTGGGAACAAGAAATATGGTGGTCGAAATTCGATGATCTCTTCGAAGAGATGTACTCAATGCCCGGTGGTGAGCAAAGGATGTCATATATCTACTCATATGACGGCGAGAAAACGAAAAGGAAAATGGAGAGACAGTTTGGTGATGCACTTGAGATTATTGAACCGTCGGGACTGGATGAGATAAAGCTCTTTGGAAAACCTCTCAACAGTGTCTTCAGAAAGAGGAGGGGTGAATTGATAACGGTTTCCAAGGGGAACTCTTCTCTATGCTTCAAATATACTGGGCAGGAACACTCTCTCAAGGGAAGACATGGGGGATTAACAAAGGAGGAGATGTACGTCCCGCTGATCCTCCTGAGAAAACCCTAAGACTCTTTCTCGTTACTTCGCTTCTCCCAGTTGATTTCGGCTATTGATTTCTGCAGATATATCGGCGCAAGATCCGAACAGCTAACTTGATTACCCGAAGCATACGTGTCCAGAACTATCTCCCTCATTGAAGAGGGATCGTAATTCTTCACCAGGCTACATCTGAAGTCTTCAAATTCCGGATCGATCTCGCCGTCGAAGAAAAGCTCCATAGTCGACAGCTCGATTTTCGATTTGATCATGCCTGTATTGCTGAAACCAGTGTTACCAACAGGCAATCCCCCTTTGTACTCCCTCCAGTAGTAATGGTCTTCCCTTGCTTTTCTCAAAATCAGATATCTGTCACTATCAACTGTTTTGGCTAGCACATCCAAGGAATTGAATGGTACGGCTGGAATACCGTGAGGAAATGCGAGACCCTTTGCCGTCGAGATTCCCACCCTCAAACCTGTGAGAGAACCGGGCCCTATTCCGACTCCGACAAATTCCAGTTCGGACACATCGATCTTGAGATTCTCAATGGCTTGTCTCATTATTACGGCTAGCATAGAACCGTATCTATCAATGTCACGGCATCTGATATCCATCTCTGCCGCGTTGCTGACGGCAGAAAGGAGAAGCGTTCTTGACGATGTATCGAAACAGATGTATTTCATAACTTGCCTCAACTGAGATCCTTGAAGCCTTCGCCGAAGACTTCAGAGTTATTCACGACTACCACAAAGGCCCGCCTGTCGGTAGTCTTGACAATGTGCCGCAACTGTCCGATTTCTCTCCGCCTTATCGAAACCATGAGAACCGGTCTATCCTCTCCGGAGAAACCTCCTGTAGCTTTGATTATTGTCGTTCCGCGTTCCATTTCGTTGATCACTTTCTCTTTAATCGCTTCACTCTCTTTGCTAATAACGAATGCCGTTCTAGTGTTTCCAATGCCTTCAATTATCCCGTCTATAGTCTTACTGGTTGTAAAGATGGTGATAATCCCGTACATGGCAGCTATCGGTCCGAAAACCACAACCGCTAGAAGTGTGATAAGTGAATCGCTTATCAGCAAACCGGTACCGGTGCTGAACCCCACGTACTTAGAGAGAATCATTGCAACAATGTCGGTACCACCTGTAGAAGCACCGCGCCACAAGACTAGCCCCATTCCAGCCCCGGCGATTACCCCGCCGTAGATTGCTACGAGCAGGAATCCATCTTGAGTCGAAGAAGCATCAAACACGGGAAAACTCAGTTTCTGCAGCAGATCGACGCTCAATGACATCAGAACGGCCGAGTAGATCGACTTCATCCCAAAACCCACACCCAGAGTGACGAAGGCCAGCAGAAAGAGAACGATGTTGTAAACAAACATCTGGGCTCCCACCCATAGGCCGAAAACTCTATAAACTATTATTGCCAGGCCACTTACCCCGCCGGCAATGATGTTGTTCGGGATCATGAAGGAGACTATAGACATGGCTGTCAGTATTGAACCGACCGTAATCAAGGAATAATCCATAAAGGTCTTTCTGGTCACTTCACTCTACGACCCTCGAATTCTTTACTTTTGCTATTTGCTGAAGGAGTTTCTTTTCCTTGCTTGAAGGCTTGCTTATGTTTACTCTGACCGTCACAAGAAGATCACCTCGTCTTCCGCCCGAAACGCTGGGAACACCGAGATTTTTCATTCTGAAGACGGTATTAGGATTCGTTCCCGCCGGGATTCTAAGTATCTCCGTTCCCCCTTCGGGAAGTGAAATCTCCAAAGTAGTTCCAAGTGCAGCCTCAACGTAATCTATCTCCTTGCTCACATAGAGGTCGTTTCCGCTTCGCCTGAACTCCGAAGGCATTTCAACCCTTACACTTACATATAGATTGCCATATGGACCGCCGTTCTGTCCAGCGTTCCCGTGACCGCCGATTCTCAGAGTAGCGCCGTTCTCTACGCCCGCGGGAATCGTCACGCTTACCTGGTGCCTTTCTTTTTCATAACCTCTTCCACCGCACACACTACAGCGCTTGTCGATTATTCTTCCAGAACCACTGCATGTGTTGCAGACATGGGTATTGCTGAACATCCCAAAGAAAGATCTATGTTCCTCTTTGACGTAACCGGTTCCGTTACAGGTTGGACAGGTTTTGAAACTTGTGCCGCCTTCAGCACCGGTTCCTTTGCAGCTCTGGCAGACCTTGTTTCTGTCGTATTCCAGTATTACCTTCTTTCCAAGAATCACATCTTTCAAATCGATCACAACGGAAGCATGAATGTCCTCTCCCCTTACAGCTCTTGGCCCTTGTGTTTTGGAGCTGCCTCCAGACCTGCTTCCTCCGAAAAACACATCGAACACATCCTGGAAATCACCAAAGACATCGTCGAAGCTTCCTCCGGTACTTCCCGGCGTTCTTCCCGAACCTCGAGGATTTGCAGCGGCGTCACCGACATAACCAAAGCGATCGAACATGGCCCTCTTTTCCTTGTCGGAGAGGACTTCGTAAGCCTCCTGTATTTCCTTGAATTTTGCTTCGGCATCCTTCTTGTTGCTACCTTTGTAAGCATCGGGATGCCACTCCTTGACAAGTCTCCTGTATGCCTTCCTTATGTCATCGTCAGAGGCATTTCTGGAGACTCCAAGAATCTCATAATAGTCTTTTCTAGATTGAGCCATCTACATCACCACCGAAGGCTCTCATTAAGACTCGGAAGAGTCGTTTACTGCAACAACCACTCTAGCAGGCTTGAGAACCTTGCCATTCAAATTGTATCCTCGTTCTATGACATCATATATGGCCATGTCCGGAACATCATTTGAAGAGATCGTTCCCTCTACTTCGTGAGAAAAGGGATCAAAGGGCTTGCCTACTTCAGGCATAATCATTGAAAGCCCCTCATCAAACATAAGCCGTTCAACCGACTTGTGGATTAGCTTTATGCCAGAAATGAGACTCTTCTTCGAATTGTCGGAGTTTTCCAGCGCGCGGCTCAAATTGTCATAGATCTCTATCAGTCGAATAATAATCTTCTCTCTGTATCTCCTTATGCTTTCCTCCGATTCACGAACCAGAGCATTTCTGTAATTTATAAATTCCGCTCTGAGCCGTGCGTTTTCGTCCTTCAGGTTTTTGATCTCATCTCTCAGAGCTTTTAATTCGTCTATTTCAGATGTCTCGGATTTGTCATGGACTTCACTATCATTCATAACTTTTTCTCTCACTTCACTTCCCTCACGGACTTTTTCGCCAGTCGCTGCTCCAGCGGTATTTTCAAGTTTATCAGATTCATCAAGTCTTGCAGCACTTCGTTCTTCTTTGACCCCTTCCTCATTATCGATACTTTCCGGATTCTTCTTGTTCTTTTCATCTATCATTTTGCATTCCTCCTATCTATTCGAAAAAACTTCTGATAATCTATTGATCGAGAAGCTCAAGTACGCGTTTATTTTTTCATAGTAGGTCAACTTTGGTGAAATGACGAAGATATTTCCAATCTTTTCGTCTTTTCTCGTATAGGGAGAGACAAATAGAGCGAAATTCTTGAGTTCCTCTCTGCCCACTTCATCACCTATGAAGACCATGTTTTCGTCAACGTCACCGAAGGAGCTCAGTAGCATCTCAAGATTTTTCGGATTCTCCACGGATCTTACCAAACCCGATACATCGGACGAATCAAGGTGTTCATTTGCAATGATGAACTCAAG
>NZ_JFHJ01000650.1:0-833 GCF_003666285.1 Mesotoga sp. HF07.pep.5.2.highcov
ATGACAGAAGAGGCGCTCGTCAGAGAAGACCCTAGGGGATGGCACCCTTCACGTCATCCTGACAACGCTCCTGGTCAGGATCCCTGCCCCTCGCGAAAAACGGGACAGACCATAGGACCCGGTCAGTCCCTATTTTCGCTTACAGCATTCAGCGGGTTTTCATTATTTAGCGATCAGCGGATCTTAGGTACGAGATCCCGTACAGGATCCCTGAACAGGAGCGCTTCAGGGCAGGCTTTACGGGATGACAGTGTCAGACGATTATGCGATTCTATTGTAGGGGCGAACGGCTGTTCGCCCGTGAGTGGATTTTAGTGCAGGCTAAAGGGATGAAAGAAGAAGTGCTCATCAGAATAAGCTTAAGTGATGACATCCCTTCACGTCATCCTGACAATGCTCCTGGTCAGGATCACGGTCTCTCTCTTCTCGTGAGCGAAGCGAGCTCTCGGATATGCTTTTTCTCGGCTTTTTAAAGCGTTCTGCGGTTCTTTAGGCGCCGGGTTCGGACTCCATAATTCGATTCTCTCTACTATTATCCTCAAAGTTACTTGAGCTGGATAGTTCATACGATCGACTCGTGATGTTCATTACAGATTGGTTTGCATTAGTTGTATACTATGGCAAATACAATCTTGGGGGTGATATTTATGAAGAGGAAGATTGCCTCATCTGTCGGCTTGTTTTTTTTAGTTGTTGCTTTTATGGTTTCAGGGTGCGTAAAGAGTATAGATGTTCCGGGTTCGGCAGCGATTGATTGGTCTTTGCAAGCTGTGGATGGTCAAGCGAGGGTGATCATAGGTTTCTCCGGTCTGCCAGATAAGGCTCTTGTCAAG